>JAFDJC010000396.1 GCA_019307665.1 Deltaproteobacteria bacterium
TTGAAGGCCTCGACCCCGTTCGGCTTCCAGCACCACTGCACCCAGATTCTCTGCAACTTCCCTGGTGTTGTCTGATGAGCCCCCATCTACTACAACAGTCTCCAGAATCCCTTTTTCTTTCTTTTGGGAGTCAAGAGCGCCTGATATGTTTTCTGATTCATTGAGCACAGGGACCACAACGGAAATGTTTTTTACAGGTCTGAATGAACGCCTATATGAAAACGGTCGCTGTTTAACAAAGTCAAAGACAAGGAGGGTAAAGAAAGGAAGATATTCAAAACCTTTCAGCCAATAAAGCTCCTGGAAGATACCGGTATTGGACTCTACACTCAGCACTGGAAAAGTAAATATCACTGCAAAATGAAGGTACAGCCAGGCCCGTGACGGAAATAAAACAAGAAAAGGTGTAAGCAAAACAAGGTACCATGGGTGAAGCGTCGGGAGGAAGATCAATAGACTGGCGAAGGCCAGATAACTGCTCCGCATCGTATCATGGACCACAAGAAATATAAAAACAATACATATGGTAAGTAGCATTAAACTTATCAGGACTGCATTAGATCCAAAAAACAGTCTTAAAAGGACTGCCATAGAATCATTGTAGTGCATGGCCGTGCCGAAATTTATCAGGGATGAGAAAAGTTCAGGCCCTGAATCCAGAAAAGGCAGGTAGGAAACAAATGGAACGAACAATATGATAGCTTTTTTCCAGTTTTTACTGTTCACGAAAAACGGAAATAAAATAATTGCATAATATTTGCTCATCACTGCACATCCGAGTATGAAGAAACTCCATCCATCCTTTTTAAGGTCAAGCATATATAGAGAAAGGCATATGAAAAATACATGAATGGCGTCAAGGTGCCCTTCTCCGGCGATGAACACAAGAATCAGAGGATTCAAGGCATAAATAATAAGGTATTTAAGATCTATTTTCCGAAATCTCATCATTAACGCCAGAAGGGGAATTACGGCAATATCAAAAAGGATGATAACGCTTTTAAAAAATAACGGGCTCTGGGAAATTCCTGACAGGACACTGAAAAAGAGGATAACCATGGGAGGGTAACATGCTGATGCATCCTTGTGATTGATATTATGCCATATATCGGTCACAAATGGTTTTAAAACAGGATCGCTTGGTGCATGCAGATAGGGATTGATATCCTGATTAACGAGATAACCTTCCCAGACATACCGGTTAACATCGTAGCTTGCAGGGAATCCAAGAAAGAAAAACCGGCACAGGATTGCAGTACATAAAATAAAAATGAATTGATCCCTTACAGACCATTCATCCGGGAATGTCCGGTAGAGCAACCACAGGAGAATAAACGAACCGGAATAAAGCATACTGAACAGAAACAGATGCTTTCCCACCGGCCCATTGTGAGACATTAAAAATGTCGCGCATATAAAGAGAGTAAGACTTCCCCAGAAAACAGATCTGCGAATTCCACACCCCTTATCTGTTCCTGTGCAGGAGAGAAAGGAATCCCACATAGATAAACCCCGTGGCATAGATAAACAAAAATGGGCGCAGAATATGCTGCCCGGCCTCTGCATAGGCGATGATCCCCGACATGCACCAGATACCAATAAGGATTTCGAGAATAAAAACCGCATTTATCGATGGTCTATAGTCCTTCTTTACACTGCTTCCACGCTTGGGAGTTCGGACAAAATCACTTTTTTTGCCAAAAAATGCTTCCATAACGGCCCGTGTGTTGCTTATGGCAAGACCGCAGCCAAATGTAATCAGCACGGGCAGAAGCAGCATCTTTTTTGGCCAGCCCCCGGTCGCATGCCTTTCGGCTACCCAGTAAAGTCTAGAAGGACCTGTAGACGCTATGAGCAAGGCGATTGCAAAGGTGATTAAGGACCATAACGGAAACTCAAGCCGTGTTGCAACGAGAAGGACCGGAGCCATAATGGCAAGGTATGCCATTAAAGGATGAATCAAATAATGTGTCATGTGAAGCGTGGCCTGGAGTTTACAAAACATTCCGAAATCCGACCGCCAGACAGTAGGCAGCAGTTTGATTGCCGTTTGGATTGAACCCTTGGCCCATCGGAACTGCTGGCTTTTAAAGGCATTAATATTTTCCGGGACCTCGGCAGGGGCAACCAGGTCTACAAGATAACGGCAGTTCCATCCCTTCAGCTGCATGCGATAGGACAGGTCCATATCTTCTGTAAGCGTATCATCGTGCCAGTTTCCCGCATCCTGAATTGCCGCTTTTCGCAGGAT
>JAFDJC010000397.1 GCA_019307665.1 Deltaproteobacteria bacterium
GCTTTTATGACCGAGTTGACCACCGCCTTAAAGTCATCGGCAGCAAGAATCCCGGGAAGGCTCCCGAGAAAGTCTCCGAAACTTCCGCCCTCAAAAGGCTTGCCGGCCTTCTCGCGCTCAACCTTGCTTTTCCTTGCTTTTAAGCTGCAAGTTTTTGTTTTTTTCACTGATATAGGTTTATATTTATTAGGCACACACCAATATAACTTGTACACAATTTATAGTCAAGTTGCCCCTTCCCCTTTATTTTTATTCTCTATATAGTTATAATTTTATTGATTTTAGACCATTAACTTTTAATTGCATAAGGTAAACAGCTCATGCGGATATCAGACTTGTTTGAAAGAATTTTACTGATAAACATTATACTTTTCTTTTTCCTGGGCGGCCTGTTTTTTATTGCCGAGACGAGCTGGACCCACGACGGTGCCATAAAACACAGCGATCATAAATACACTGTCAGCGGCATGCCGGAATTGAATGGCAAGGGCCGCATAACAGGCATGGCAAAGGACGCACCCGATTTCAGAGTAACTGTTCTAACCTCCATGATACAGCCTGTAAGGACCGTCAGGTCCGAAAAACTGGACAACGGCAGTAAGGTCTATGAAGTGCAGCTCGAGCCGGGCAAATATATTCTGGCAGTTGATGCTGAAGGGTATGAGACGCTTGACATCAAAGATCTGGAAGTCTTGCCTGAACAGGACCTTGTGCTGGACATTAAATTCAGCAAGAAACAGACATAGCCGCCGCCTGTGTACAGGATCATAAATAATCATGAAGATTTCCTGCTCATAAATAAATCCTCTGGGGTAATCTTTCACAAGGGGTCAGAAACTGAAGGACTGCTTGAACTCCTGAAAAAAGAAGCCGGCATCATGGAACTCCACGCCGTTCACCGCCTCGACAAAGTGACATCGGGCCTTCTCCTTTTTGCCAAAAATATCGATACCGCAAAGGATATATCCCGCCAGTTCAGAAACAGGCTGGTCGAAAAATATTATATCGCTCTCTCCGACAGAAAACCGCGCAAAAAACAGGGGCTCATCAAGGGAGATATGGGAAAGGCCCGGCGCGGGGCATGGAAACTGCTCAGGACAATGAACAACCCTGCTGTCACGCAGTTCTTCAGCTGTTCCGCAGGAAACAACATGAGGCTCTTTATCATAAGACCGCGTACAGGAAAGACACATCAAGTCAGGGTGGCCCTTAAAAGCATCGGTTCCCCTGTCCTTGGAGACCCCTTGTACCACGGGAAAGAAGAAGGCCTGGAAATTGACAGAACTTATCTCCATTCATATGCTCTTAGCTTCACGGTAAGAGATAAAGAGTAACGTTTTGCGCACGGACCAGCTACCGGCAGATATTTTACGGATAAGAATTTTGCGGACGCGTTAAAAAGATACGCGAATCCCTGGGAGCTTAAATGGCCCCGCAGCGGGCAGGCGCCGCATGGGTAAGATCATCGATCCGAGAAAGTTCGGCCTCCATCCAAAAACAGTAATAGAAGATATCGGGAAGGACCGGTTCGCCATAGTTATCATGCGCAAAAGCCGCATTATAATGTCCGACGGCAAAAAAATACTTGAGAAAGCGGAAAAGATCAGAACATATCACCCCCGGGCAAAGATCGGCCTGAAAACATCCGCACCCCTCTGCAGCAAGACGGTCGCGTTCCTGAGAGAACATAAAATAGAGATAATATAAGGGCGCTGCACACTCATCCATGTTGAAAAACTGTATATTGTAAATGGTAATCAAAACTATACGATTAACAGGGAAGATGGTAAAAACACCTGTATTTTTTGAACGAAAGTTGCTAACATATGACACATATAAGATTCACGGAAATTCAAAAACCCCTGGTAAGGAATTAAATAGAAAAATACTTTTAACATATATATTGCCAGGGTACTAAAAAAGCAAATCACTCATAAATGTGAATAAGGAGTGCTTCAATGCCAAAAAATAAGGTTGTGGTAAGGTACAAGAAAGGGAAAGTAAAGAAAGGGAGTACAGTAGACTTTTCCCCCAATAAAGTTGCGTTTCATCTGCAATTGTTAACCGGGGAACCATTGGATGTTAATATTGATGAATTGAAAGTCGTACATTTCGTTAAAGATTTGGAAGTTAGTGTTGAAGAATTGAAAGCTGTATTTTTCGTTAAAGATTTTGAGGGCAATAAAGACAGTATGGATGAGTACACAGATGAAATACCTGCAGGGGGGCGGAAAGTCCAGGTAGAGTTTT
>JAFDJC010000181.1:0-1393 GCA_019307665.1 Deltaproteobacteria bacterium
TTCCAGGCTTGTCTATACAAGTTCGCCAAGTGTTGTTTTTTCAGGTCAGGACATGGAAGGCGTGGATGAATCAGCGCCCTACCCTGATAAATCGCACAACAATTATACTAAAACAAAAACCATTGCTGAAAAGGAAATCACACAAGCCGCCAAACAGGGACTGAAAGTGATTACTCTTCGGCCTCATTTGATTTGGGGACCGGAAGACCCCCACCTGGTAAAAAGGATCATTGAAAGAGCTCACAAGCTTGTAAAGGTCGGCAGCAAAAATAATTTTGTGGATACGATCTACATTGATAATGCCGCAGAAGCCCATGTTCTTGCAGCCGAAAGTCTACTTGAAAAACCTGAATTGTCCGGTAAAATCTATTTTATTTCAAACAGTGAACCAATCCCCTTATGGGATATAATAAACGGAATACTTAACGCTGCAGGCCTTGAGCCCATAACAAAAACCGTACCCCATAGGGTGGTGTGGCTTGTGGGGGCCATACTGGAATTCGTGTATAAAACATTCATGCTGAAAGGCGAACCGGTTATGACACGATTTGTTGCCGATGAACTGGCCACTGCCCACTGGTTTGACATAAGCGCCGCAAATAGAGACCTTGGATATATTCCCCGCGTCTCCATTCAGGAAGGGCTCAGCCGTCTTGAAAAGTGGTTGAAAGAACAGGAAAGAGGTGACTACATTGGCTGAAAAAATAAACAAAAAAAGTTTAGTTACCAGAGATTCAATGCTCCTATTCGGTATCGGTCTTGCCGTTGTTTACTGGGCTATAGAATCTTTTATGAATATCTTTTTAACACCTGATGCCAACTTTTTCAGACATTTGATCGGAACCGATATATACAACATTTACTCTCGTATTATCATCCTATGCCTTTTTGTTATATTCGGATCTCATGTTCAATATACAATCAATAAGAGAAGAGAGTCCGAAAAAAAGCTTCAATCATACCGTGCGGCGACCATTCTGGGCCTTGCGAAACTGGCAGAATACAGAGATCAAAATACCGGCTCACACCTTGAAAGAATCCGTGAATACAGCCGGGTTATTGCTGAAGAAATGGCAAAAAAACCCGGGTTCGCCAAATATATCACCGATGATTATATTGAGGATATTTTCAATTCATCCATTCTTCATGATATCGGAAAGGTGGGAATCCCTGATGCAATTCTTCAGAAACCCAGCAATCTGACCTCCGATGAGTTTGAAGTGATGAAAACACATGCAACACTCGGCGGAGAAGCAATTGAAGCCATAGAAAACAGAACCGAGGGGCAGTCGTTTTTGACCATCGGGAAGGAAATCGCTTATCACCATCATGAAAAATGGGATGGGTCCGGATATCCCGACGGGTTCAAGGAAAAAAGTATTCCCCTTTCAGC
>JAFDJC010000181.1:1399-8371 GCA_019307665.1 Deltaproteobacteria bacterium
CGATGTCTACGATGCCCTTACATCAAAGAGAGCTTATAAGGAAGCATTTGTCCATCAGGATGCGCTGGACATAATTACCCGGTTAAAAGGTACTCAGTTCGACCCTGATGTTGTGGATGCATTTCTTGCCGTGGAAAATGAGTTTCAGCATATCAGCAATAAGTTTAAAGATGTTTGACAGGATTGCTTGTTGAAGGGTGCGCAGCACAAGATGCTAAGAATGGGCGTAAGTTTTGTGGATCTCTTCTTACCCTTCGGGCACCTGCAACGAGTTGCCGGTGTCACCCAGCCCAAGTCCTATTCCGGCAAAAGATCATAAAAATACCGCATTGAATCAGATCGTGTGATAATTCCGATAATCTTTCCATTGTCTTCAACGGGCAGCCTTCCGATATCATGCTTTACCATAATTCCGGCGGCTTCCATGGGGCTCCTGTCAGGTGTTATTGTAAAGTTTTTTCGACTCATAAATGCCTTTGCAGGCGCATCCATCTGATCTTTTCTGACCTTCTTAAAGTCTCTTATTGAAATGACGCCCTGGAGTTTTCCATTGTCAATTACCGGTACACCTGTATATCCTTGTTCCCGTAGTAGAACCACAACATCTTTCATCTTTTTGTCCGGCCCAATGGAGACAACAGGATAAGACATCAAGTCAGACACCGTTACGGAAGATATCTGGTTTCCCGTAATCAACTCCATGATCCATTCTTCAATTGCTTCAGGTTTCACTGATTTTATCATTGCGGAGCCTGCTCCCGAATGACCACCGCCGCCCATACTTTTCATGATCAGCCCGACGTTCAAATCTTCTACATTGCTTCGGGATATAACAGTACAGCGGTCTCCGTCTTTTTGTTTAAAAATGCCGAATGCAGCATCAATATTCAGTATTTCCCTGTACATCTGAATAACAATGGCAAGGTTGCCCACATGTTTTTCTATTTCAACGATATTGCAGCTAATGGTAAATCCTTTAACTTTTTTTCTTTGGGCATTCTGAAGCATTTTGAACAGTACGGCTTTCTGCCTTTCTCCGTAAGCAGGACGCAGAAATTTACTCAATATGTTGAGGTCCGCCTTGTTTTCAAGCAGATACCCGGCGGCATAGGCATCCTCTGCAGTTGTAGAAGGAAAACTGAGCCCTCCGGTATCTTCATAAAGCCCTGCAAGAAAAAGTGTGGCATGTACAGGCGTGAGTTCAATCTTATGCGCCTTAATATGCCTGAGCATCAGGGTTATTGTCGCCCCGATTTCTTCCTGGCATTTCCAGTCCGGTTTAATATCCCCTCCCGGATGATGATCCCAAAGAACAATTTCAAATCCTCTATGGTCTTTAAACTTCCCCGTAAGACCGGTACGTCCCCATGTGTTTGTGTCCACCACGATAAGGCGGGTTATCTTTTCCGGATTTATCTTATCAATGGTTAATGTTTTAAAAAGATCCTTATGAATGGACAGAAACGCCTTAACATTGGGATTTATAGTTTTAGGTAAAACCGGAACAACGCCGGGATAAATAAGCGTTCCTGCTATAACTGAAGCCAGGGCGTCAAAGTCAGTGCTTTTATGAGTCGTTATAATCTCCATTTTTATTGCATAATCTCCTGTTTTTTATTATTGCAACATATC
This sequence comes from Deltaproteobacteria bacterium, assembly GCA_019307665.1. Lineage (GTDB taxonomy): Bacteria > Desulfobacterota > Desulfobacteria > Desulfobacterales > SURF-7 > JAFDJC01. The sequence continues at coordinate 3,032 of JAFDJC010000181.1, forward strand.
ATAACATTTGAGGAAAATACAGATATGAAACCTGCATCTATTATAGAAAAAATATTTATGCTCTCAGCCGACACCATGTTTTCCATAATTCCCCGTCGTGTGCCAGACAGGGAAAGTCTCATGCAATGCAAAGTCGTCGCTCACAGAGGCGATCATGACAACAATAATAAAATACTCGAAAACACGATACCGGCATTTGATAGGGTTCTTGAAAACAGTATATGGGGTTTTGAGTTTGATATTCGATGGACCAGTGACCTGAAGCCGGTTGTCTTTCATGATGCCGACCTGATGCGCCTGTTTGACTCTCCGTTAAAAATAAAAGATCTGACTTTTGACCAGATAAAGAAAGACTTCCCCCTTATTCCAAGCCTTGAAGAAGTTATACATAAATATGGGAATAAACTTCATATTTTTGCTGAGATTAAAGAAGAGATATATCCGGACCCCGCTCTGCAAAACAACATGCTGAAAGAGCTTTTTGCATCACTCGAACCGGTAAAGGACTATCATATTCTGTCTTTATGTCCCGACATGTTTAAGGTGATCAATTTCGCCCCTGAACACTCATTTATACCAGTGGCTGAAACCAACATGCGTGATATGAGCGAACTTGCCCTTTCAAATGACTTTGGCGGTGTCTGTGGACATTATCTCTTTGTGACGGATGACATATTAAGAAAACACCATAAAAAAGGGCAAGGGGCGGGAACAGGATATGCGTCGTCGGCAAATTGCCTGTTCCGTGAAATGAACCGTGGTGTTGACTGGATATTTTCCAATAATGCAGTAGAAATTCAGGGAATTCTAAATCAATTGATGTAACGAAATCCTTTCATCCGACAATCGCTTTATTTCTTGAGTTTTGGATTCGTTATGATAATTATTGCCCACCAGTATAAATAGTGCCTGAACGGAAACCGGAATTTTTCGCGTGGGCACTAAATAACGTTTCTAATTTCAGGAGCTATCAACTTGAGTCTCTTTGCTTCGAAATCCTCTGAAAAAGAAAGTGTCAGCCTTAAAACCGGCGCCATCAATTTTTCATTTGACAGGCTAATACCGGGTGTTGACAACATACGGTATGACGTGCATCTTAGCCCTACTCTTAAAAAATTATCCGATGAAATTATAACTCATCTTGTCGCCAGACACTCCGGCATCAAAGAGACATCTGACTTTAATAGCCGTTCAAAAGTCTGGATCAAGGTGAAAGACGAATTCAAGCAGAATATGATCGATGTTATGATCGGAGCCATAAACAACGCAAAGCAGACCCGGGAAATACAATGTGATTTCCTTGCTCAGGCAGCTGTTGTTAAAATGTTTCTCGAACGTATCCGGTCCGGATTCGACAAATTGATCGAATATTACAAAAACATTATACACAAAAATGAAGTCAGCAGATCAAGAAGTTTTCGCGCTGTCATTCGCCTTAAGGAAGAGCTCTCTGATATCCAGCAAAGCAAAAAAGAAATTATCAGAAAGGTTGCTTTTGATTTATTTCAATATCTGAATGATATTCAAGAAAATGACCTTAAAAAAATTCGAGAGGCCAACTTTGGAATCGAATCAATTCTTCCGAATTATTTTTTTTCCAATCCATTGATCCATATTGAAAATGCATCTGATGATTTTTTCATGATCGAAGAATATATTTTGTTGGGAAACCGTACCGGGGACCCGATCAATTATTCATCATTTCTCTCCATTTTAAAAAATTTTATCGCCGGGATCATGCCGAACGAATCAAATCCGGACGAATCAAATCCGGATGAATCAGGCACAGATGAAGTGTTAATGCATCCTGAGAATATCAACATGCTTTTCAGTTACCATGAGACAGAAAAGCAATTAAAAAACCTTAAAAAAAACAATTCGGATTTTCATACTCTGAAGGCGACGTTTAAGAAAAAAAAGAAACGCTTTAACCTTCTTGAAAGTATCCTGAAGCAGGAAAATCTTGTGGAAGGAATAGTGGCATCTTATGAAATGCAACTGTTTTTTAAGGAGTTCTGCCCTCCTTTTTTCCCGCACGAAATTCTGAGCTTCCTGATTTCCCCCAAAAAAAGAAAAGAAATTACTTCAAAGCTGAAGAAATTAAAAAGCTCATCAGGCAAACCCCTGGCTATAAAACCGATTAAAAAAGCAATCCGAAAGGTAAAAAGAATAAGAAAAAATGAAAAAAGAGATTACATTCTTCGTTTCCTTAAAAGCTTTGTCCAATATCACAGAGACCTTCAAAACTTTAAAAAGCTTCGGGATGCCATGGAATGGGTCAACCTGACCAATGATGATAAAATTCTGTCCCTCTCGCGTGTAAACCATACCCTTCATGAATTCCTGTTACCAAGAGAAAAGATTTTTGAAGAAAAGCCTGTGGTGAATCATGTTATTTTAAAAACTGATGTCAGGGGTTCAACAAACATTACGCATCAGATAAAAGAAAGAGGCCTGAACCCTGCATCATATTTCAGCCTCAATTATTTCAATCCCATATCCGCCATACTACCCGATTACGGCGCTACCAAAGTGTTTATCGAAGGCGACGCAATTATCCTGGCCATTTCCGAAAAAGAAGAAACGCCTTCAGACTGGTACAGCGTGGCCCGAGCATGCGGACTTGCAATCAAAATGTTGGTGATCACAAAGCGCTATAACACAAAATCAAAAAAACACAGACTTCCAATTCTTGAACAGGGAATCGGAATATGCTTTCGGGACACGCCTCCGACATATCTATTTGACGGAGATAACAGGATTATGATATCTCCGGCCATTAATTTTGCCGACCGCCTGTCCAGCTGTTCTAAAGCTATCCGTAAAAAGCTGGAAATAGAAAATCCGCCTTTTAATCTTTATGTGTTTAAAACCTCTCCCGACAGTATCGGCAATTCCACAGCAGATGATGTTTACACCAGGTATAACATTAACGGAATAGAATTAAGCTTCAAAGGATTTGAAAAGCTAAAAGATGAGATAGACTTAAAAACAATGGAATTAAAAATTCCTGAGCTTTCGGATGAAAAAATTGTTGTTCATACCGGTATCTATCCCACAATATCCGCAAAATATCAGCGACTTGTAATAAGAGAAGCTGCAATTCCCCTGGTATCTCCGGAAGATTTTTCATTCATCCGTCTCACATCCGGCAAATACTATGAGGTCTGCACCAACAAAGTTCTTTATGACCATGTAAAGAAAAAAACCTGATCCTCATGTCTGAATTTTTGGAGATTATTATATGATTACTGCAACAAAGTGGTTAGCTTCACGATTCGAAAATTCGAGAAACTACAAAATATTACTCCTGCTCCTTTTCTTTTTTGGAATTTTATCACTGTCCGATGAATCAAGGGCAGAAGACACCTTCTTTACAACTTATTCCCTTACTGTTGAAGGCAGTCAAATCGATTATCTGGTTGAAGATTTGAACAATGATGGAAATAATGATCTGCTTTTTTTTCATCTGCTTAAAACCGGTGATAAAGTATCTCGCATGTTTTCCATTTTTTACCAGACTCAAAACGGTTATGCCTCCACTGCGGACCAGCATTTTGAAATAGACAAAGATGCCATTGTCTATTTTGTTTCGGATGTCGACCCAATCCCCGGCAAAGAAATTTTATTCTTCAAATCAGCAGGATTATTTTATTATGCCGCTTATTCAGGCAAATTTGAGTTGACACCGAAATTATTAATAGAAACGGATTCCATGTTTAAGCTTCCGGATGCGTCTTTTATGGAACACTATAAATTCGCACGGGACCTGAACGACGATAATATTGATGAAATTCTAGTTCCGCAGTTCGATGGGTTTGCTGTCTATTGTCGAAACACCCTGGGCAGCTATTCTTTAAAATCAAAGCTTCAGGCCCGCATGCAGACGAATATCCTTTCAGGACGGGAACTAAGCAAATATCTCGTATCATCTTACAGTATACCGAATATAGCTGTTATTGATTACAATAATGACAAGAAAAAAGATATCGTTTTTATCCAGGAAACTCACATGTCCGTGTTTTTTCAAACCAATGACCTAATCTTTTCAAACAAAGAACCGGCAATCCTCAAGCTCGCAGAAAAGTTAACCCAGGCGTATGCTTTGCAGATAAGAAATCATAATATTTATCAGAGAAACCGATTTAAAGACAAAGTTGGTGTAAGGGCGCTTGAAGATCTGAATAATGACGGACTGATGGATTTGATTATTGAAAACTTTTCCGTGACTGAAAGTTTGTTTAATCCAACAAAAACCCTGAAGGTTTATTTCGGCCGGCCGGTCGCGGGCAACCCTTCCAGAGGAGCCATCTTCGACAAGGTACCGGACAATACAATTGTTACAACCGGATTTCCGGGGCGCAGCAAGGCAGTCGATTTAAATGGCGACAATACTAAAGAGTTGCTTGTTCCATCAGTGGAGCTTGGCTTATTTAAAATTATTCGCATTATTCTATCCGGGGAAGCAGATGTCAGTGTGTATGTTTATAAGTGCAATGAAAAAGGTATATACAATAAGGATCCTGACGAGGAGATACGCTTTTCAGTTGATATTGACAGAAAAGGCAGGAAGATTCCTGTTTCCAGCTTTACCGGTGATTTCAACGGAGATGGCAAAACAGACTACCTGGGATCAAAAGATGATGCTGTTGTACTTGTATTCAATCCGGGCGATGGAAGTTTAAAGTCAACTCCGGATGTCACATTTCCCGCCCAAATACCGGAAAATGGCCTTAAGGTGAAGCCCCACTATCTCAACAACGATCAATTCAGCGATGTCATCATTGTTTATAACGATTCTACAGACAAACCCAGCCGGCCGGGAAAAAATGTAAGCGTTTTGATCAATAATAATGAAAAACCCAATTAAAAAGAAAAGAATAATTCCCACCTTGGGTAACACCGGCAACTCGTTGCCGGTGCCCGAAGGGCCAGAAGAGATCGACAAAATCTACGCCCATTCTTAGCATCTTGTGCTTCGCACCCAGACAACAAGTTGTCTGGGCCACCCCTATTACCTATTACAACGATTCTACAGACAAACCCAGCCGGCCAGGAAAAAATGTAAGCGTTTTGATCAATAACAAAGGGTTTAAATGATCATCTTGGTAGAAGAAAAATCTTTATTTCACTTTAAACCGATCTTCATATTTTTCCATTCATTATTCCCGAATAATTTTCAATAATAAACCTTGCGTTAATAGGTTCGCCTGTGTTAATGAGTTTTTAATATTAAACAATGTTTACTGGTTGAACAGTTGTTATGGCATTGTAGAAAAGCTGGTCGGCGTATCAACATCACACTCTTCGTTGCAACACACCGTGCAATACACTGTGCAA
>JAFDJC010000024.1 GCA_019307665.1 Deltaproteobacteria bacterium
GCAAGCTTTTTGGACCCTGGATGGAGGCACATCTGGGCAAAGAACAAATGGGCATCCTTAAGGCTCTGAAATCCTATTTTGATCCTAATAATATCATGAATCCCGGTGGGACGCTTGGTCTCGATACACAGGATGATGAAAAAAGAGTAATCAAATAGGATCTTGAAACCTCACAGTTTTTATTAGGTGGTTAATATGCGAAACTCGACACAAAAAAATGAAGAACTTATAATGGCGATTGACTCCGGCACTCAGTCTGTCAGGGCAGCCCTGGTAAATTATTCCGGCGAAATAACACACCTTGTCAAAAATGAGATCGAACCTTACTTCTCTGAGCGACCTGGGTGGACTGAACAAAACCCTGAGTATTACTGGGAAATGTTATGTAAAACCTGCAAAGAGCTTTTACATAAAACAGATCAGCATAAATGAGTCATCAAGGCGGTTATCCACCTGTTGTCTTGTAGATAAGCGTTTAATAGAAATGGCCTGAAGTTAAGCTGTATTAAATAGACATAGTGGATGTATCAATTTGCTACATATCTGTAGCCCTTTGTTATTGCTACGAAATTGATCAGGATATTTGTAAGTCAAGCATGAGTTGTAGCATGCTGTTACAACGGCCTGTTATTTTAAAAAGTAATCCATTGTAACGGCAATAAAAAAAATATAGTATTTACAGATAGATATATAAAAATCCCACCAATTGATTTTTCTGGCACAACCATTGCGATACTATATGACTAAAAAGGAAATTTAACCTGCATTGGAAAGATTAATACAAATAAAGGGGAGAAGGAAATGAAAACTAAAACAAAAAAGAAAGGTATAAGGGGATTTCAAGTACTTGAGAATGAATGTATTTGGATGAAGGCAGGGGTTGTCAGCCTGCATACCTGCAACAAAGTATATGACTGTTTTGACTGTAAGTTTGATAAGGCAATGACTAAGGCCATGGGGACAAAGGCAACCCAGGAAACTGCTTCAAACTGGGCCACATATTTTAAGGAGAAATTTGACGGGGCGGAAAGGCCTTGTCGCCATGTGGTGACCGGACGAATTCAGCAACCAAAAATCTGCACCCACAATTATGAATGCCATGACTGTACATTTGACCAGATGCTTGATGATATCGAAATTTCAGAAGCACAATCAATACCTGAATATATTAATGCATCAGGATTTAAACTTGCACAGGATTATTATTATCATGATGGTCATACCTGGGTCAGAATAGAACATGGCGGCATGGCACGTATCGGTTTTGATGATTTTGCCATGAAACTGTTTGGAAAGGCGGAATTTGTTCCTGAACTTATGAGCATTGGAAGTTATATGAAAAAAGGAGAGAAAGGCTGGTCAATCACCCAGGATAACCATAAAGCGTCAGTTATTTCACCGGTCTCAGGAACGGTTCTTTCTGTAAATCAAAGGGCAAAAGACAATCCTGGTATCATGCATGATGATCCTTACCAGGATGGGTGGCTGTTTATAGTGGAACCGGAGGATCCTTTAAAAAGTTTAAGAAAGCTTAAATTCGGGGAAGACAGTATCAATTGGATGGAAAAGGAGAATTCCAAGCTCATGGATATGATGGGACCCGAATATGCGAACCTGGCAGCAACCGGTGGAGAACCGGTAAAGGATTTTTTTGGATTCAATCCTGAAATAGGATGGGATAGACTGGTCACTACATTTCTTAAAACATGATCAGGTAAATTAATCACAGGCGAAAAAGCCGGGAGTCATGAACAGTGGCTTGGCTCCTGGTTCTATAATGTTGGCTTCAGGATGTTGGTTTCAACGCGTACCTGATGTGATCCAGGCAATATTTGCAGAAAATAGCAGAAATTGAATCAAGTTGTTCAATATTTTTAGAAAATTTCATTACACAGGTTTTTTCATGGCAATGGCCAAGATTAATCAGATGGCCAAATTCATGAAGCGCCACCTTTGCAGCCCTTTCAGAACTCTGTTTCAGCCTGTATAATGAAGCCAGAGCGCATTTCCCTCCCATTCTGGCTTCACCCAGCACATAGGAGAACACCGGGATAAAAAGATCAGCATCGATCAGTGCAATGATTTTACTGCATCCCTTAAAGTTCATAGTTTCAAGCCTGTTTATGATAATCCCTGCATTATATTGAACTCTTCTTTTGTCAAAGGCGTAATCAGGATGATCAAGGGGAGGGAGGATAAGGGACTTGATACGCAATTCACCTAAAAACGAACCTGCAATAACCTTTAAATACGCAGTGTCAATTTCTCCAACAGGCTGAATGCCTATGCAGAAATTTCCCTGACTCATTTTATGGCTTTTCCATATTTTGGCGTTTGATCATTCTATGGAGAGTTGCCCGGCTGACGCCAAGAATATCTGCCGACCTGGAGATATTCCATTCATTATCCTGTAAAATGTTTTTAATATGCCTTTTTTCCATATCACGCAGTGTGAGTACGTTACTATCAAATGACTGTGAAGAGATGGTTTTAAGAAATCCAAAATCATTCAAAGCAAGGGTTCTTGATTTGGAGAGTACTACAGCTCGTTCGATAGCGTTTTCAAGCTCTCTGACATTGCCGGGCCAGTGATAGTTTTTAAGATATTTAAGAGTGGTTTTATCAATGGTATCAATTTTTTTTGTAGTTTCGTGACTATACTTTTCAAGGAAATGATAGGCAAGCAGGGGAATATCATCTGCTCTCTCTCTAAGGGGGGGGATCTCAATGTCAATTACATTTATCCGGTAAAAGAAATCATTTCTGAAATGTCCTGTTTGGATCTTGTCTCCAAGGTTCTGACGGGTAGCTGATAATAATCTGAAATCCACATCTATCTGCTGGGTCTGGCCCAGGCGGGTTATTTTTTTTTCTTCAAGCACCCGGAGAAGATCAACCTGCATTTTTTGGGAGATCTCTCCGATTTCATCAAGAAACAGGGTGCCGCCTGACACTACTTCAAGAAATCCTTTGCGACTGTGAGACGCACCGGTAAATGCGCCTTTATTATATCCAAACAGCTCGCTTTCAAGCAGAGAATCAGGAAGCGCGCCGCAGTTTATGGGAACAAAAGGGAAGTTGTTTCTAAGACTTTTTACATGGATTGCTTTGGCAACAAGTTCTTTTCCGGTTCCGGTCTCTCCCAGGATAAGAACCGGGGCATCGGTTGCAGCAACCTCTTCAATGAGCGTGTAAATCTTTGTCATTGAATCGGATTCGCCAATAATATTGTCAAACCTGGTGATTTTATCCAGTTGCCCTTTGAGATACCTGTATTCTGAACTGATTTTATTCTGTTGGAATATTTTTTCCATTACCAGGGAAAGCTGATCAGGCTTAAACGGTTTGAGCAAATAGTCCGATGCTCCTATCTTCATAGCCTGTATTGCACTGTCAATTGAACCATAAGCGGTTATGATCACCACAGCAGTATCAGGATAAAGCTGTTTTACTTTTTCAAGAAGTTCAAATCCGCTCATTCCCGGCATTTTCATATCAACAAACATGGTATCGAAATTTTTTTGCTCCAGCTTTTGCAGGGCTTCGTTTCCGCTTGCGGCTGATTCCGTATCATACCCCTCCCTTGAGAACCAGTGATACAGAGATTCTCTAACCACAAGCTCATCATCCACAACCAGTATTTTCATATTCTGATCCATAATCAGCTCCTGAAATTTTTAATCGTTGACATTAGTTGGATACAACACGAGGAAATGAGATAATAAATGAAGTCCCCTTGTCCGAACTGCTTTCTACCCTGACATTTCCTTTATGATCTTTGACAATGCCGTAGACAATGGAGAGTCCAAGACCGGTTCCACCTTCCTCCTTGGTTGTAAAGAACGGATCAAATATATGCTCCATATCTTTTTTTGTTATTCCATATCCATTATCACTGATTTCAATCCATACAGTTTTTTTATCTTTTTCTACCCCTGATTTTATATTAACTTCTCCCCCTTCGGGCATGGCATCAATGGCATTAAAAATAATGTTTAGAAAACATTGCTGCAACTGGTTATTATCCGCATGTACAATAAGGGGGGATTTGCAGAGAGATGTTGTTAATTTGATGTCTGAAAGTTCAAGTTTGTGACCTGTCAAAGAGATCACTGTAGTAAGAATATCATTAATATCAGTATTTACAAATTCCAGGGCAGATTCCCTTGAAAAGGCAAGAAGGCCTGAAACAATATTACCGCATCTTTCCAGCTCCCTTGTCATATGTGAACTAAATTCCCTGAGTTGTTTTAAATCCGTTTTATCCAGGCTGTCTTTTTCGGCCATGTCTTTAATGATATGGCTGAAGGTTAGAAGCCCTTGAATGGGGTTGTTTATCTCATGGACACTGCTTGCAACCAGCTTCCCCAAAGCCACCAGCCTGTCCTCCTGGATAATTTTCTTCATGTCTGAGTGTATTTTTTTAACCTTGTTTTCCCATTTTTCTGCAATCTCGGATGTAATATCCTGCCACAACTCAACGACATGATTTACTTTGTTATTCTGGTCCCGAATGGGATAGGTAGCAATGCTGAAATAGTTTGTTTCACCATCAGGCAACACATATTCATGGATGATATGAGCGGGTTTTCCAGTTTCCAGGGTTTTAATCAGCGGACAGTCTAAGCCCGGGTTTTCAGAAGGGCAAGGTGCATAAAAGCCCTTAACCACCTCGTAGCATTTTTTTCCTAAAATATCTTCTTTTGTTTTTCTGACTCCTTTTAAATAAACTTCATTGGCATCAACAACATTAAAATCAGGATCAAGTACGACAACGCCAAGATTTGTCTGCTGAAAAAGAATTTCATAATATCTCTTGTCCAGAGAGGCTTGTTTTTTAGCCTTGATGAGATCCAGGTTCATTTCGTACAGGCTTTTTAACAATTGCCCAATATTGTGCTCAATAATACCGATATTATCAGGGCGCATGGCTATTAACTCAGGAAGGCTTTTGTTGTTTGTCAGTTCAATCACTGCATCAGGCTTGCTATTATTAAAAAGTTCTTGAAAACTTTCAGCGGTCAATATTCCTAATTTTCTTGCCAGAACCATGCCCTGGGCATCAGGATTTATGTCACAGACCCACAAAATTTTTATGCCAAGATATGGAAAAGATGTTGTTTCAAGAAGATCAAGGAAAAATTTGCAGGTTCGGCCACCGCCGACAATTCCAATACTAAATGGTGTTTTTCTTTGATCTTTAATATTCATAATAAGATTTTTCCTTTTTATTAAACACCAATTTTCGCAAACTGTATCATGGCAACAATTTCTATTCTATCAAAAATGTATGGTTTGTCCTTATTTATGTCATATCATTATGTCGACTTGTACTCAACCTGACATTTTTTACGCCAAAACCATCTTGACACATCATCAGCATTCTTTTATAGTTTGCCTGTTGCTAAATCTCCACTTATAATTGATTTATCTGTCTGGGCCGACATTCAAAAGGCTATGCAGCATAAAACAAAGCATGCTATAAGTGCTTCTAAAAACAGTATACACCTGCTGTTGATAAATACAAAAAATGGATAAGACAAAAATGAATCCCGGGCATCTGCGGCAGGAGCCCACACCGGGAACACATATTCTGTTGTTCCGGGGTGACATGCAAAGATTCACCCTGGTTCTGGATTCAGGTACAAAAGGCAAAGCATGGCTTAGGACCAATGTCGGGCATGCCGGAATTTCGCGACAGGAGATTATCTCTGAGATTCAGGATGAGATTCCAAGGTCGGGTCGGGACTGGTTTGATATTCCCATGGAACGCGTTGATGAGACCTGCTTCCTGGTTACATTGCCCCTCTCAGAAGTCGGTCATTTTGAAGCAAAAGCGTTTTTTTTAAAAGATGGAGAGACAGTACCTGTTTGGCCTGAAGGCAATAATATTGCTTTAAATGTTTGTCCCGCAGATACGTGTTGTGCAAATATCATTTACAATACTTTTGTCCGGCAGTTCGGCCCTAATAAAAAGAAAAATGATGCCGACTATGAGGCAAATAAAGATGTAATACAATCACTGGACGGAAAAGGCTTTACGGTTATCCCGCCGTCAGGAACATTTCGTGACCTTATCAAGGAACTCGATTTTATTATTCATGATTTGGGTTGCCGCTATATTCAACTCCTCCCTGTTCATCCAACTCCGACGACATATGCCCGCATGGGAAGATTCGGGAGTCCTTATGCAGCGCTTAACTTTACAGATGTTGATCCGGCTTTGGCTGTTTTTGACCCCAAGGCTACTCCCCTTGAACAATTTACTGAACTTGTTGATGCAATACATGCCGGAGACGCGAAAATTATTCTTGATATCGCGATCAATCATACTGGATGGGCAGCCACACTGCACGAGTCTCATCCTGAATGGCTTGCCAGGAATGAAGACGGTAGCATCGAAGTGCCGGGTGCATGGGGCGTTGTTTGGGCGGACCTGACCCGGCTTGATTATTCCGATACAAAACTCTGGCAGTATATGGCAGATGTTTTTATGACATGGTGCCGAAGAGGGGTGGACGGCTTCCGTTGTGATGCAGGATACATGATTCCGATTCCGGCTTGGACATATATCGTATCCATGGTGCGGGAGGCATACCCTGATACTGTCTTTCTTCTGGAAGGGCTTGGAGGAAAAAAATCCGTGTCGCGGCAGATATTGAACAGGGCCAATTTTGACTGGGCATATTCTGAGCTTTTTCAGAACTATACTAAAGATCAGATCGAGCATTATCTTCCGGGCCCAATTGATATTTCGGCAACCGAAGGGATCATGGTTCATTTTGCAGAAACCCATGACAATACCCGGCTCGCTTCACGATCAAAGCGATTTGCAAAAATGCGAACCGCGCTCTGTGCCTTGTTCGCTTCAAATGGAGCTTTTGGTTTTGCGGGTGGGGTTGAATGGTATGCTGAAGATAAAATAGATGTTCACAAGGCAACTTCCCTTAACTGGGGCGCATCATACAACCAGGTGGAACATATAATAAGGTTAAACACGATTCTTAAAATTCATCCTGCATTTCATGATCAGGCCCGATTGAAAATGATTCATACCCATGGGGATAACCAGGTTTTTCTTTTGCGGCATCACATACCGACCGGAAAGAAGATAATGGTATTTGCCAATCTTGATGAAGATAACGCCGGTAATGTTTCATGGGATCAGAAAGAAACGGAAATAGACAGCAATGATTTCTTTGACCTTCTGACCGGCAAAAAGGTTGTATTGACGGTTACCCGGGATCGGCGGAACATCAGACTTGAACCTTGCGAAGTACTTTGCATAACACCGGATATAAGCGATATCGATCTGATCGAATCAACGGGACCTGTTCAATTGGTTTTGCCGGAAAGGATAAGAAAACAGCGGTTTTATGCTAAAGCGATTGATGTCTATCTTTATTATAATAGTGTCAGGGATATGACTGACTTTGATCGTGATGAGGCAGCACGCGCTCTTATGGATGATCCTGTGGGTTTCTGCCAAAGCATGAATCATGAAGGTGAAGAGTCCCGTGTTACTGTGTGGAATTGGCCCGAAGACAAGCGGCGTGAAGTTATGGTTCCGCCCCACCATTTTTTATTAATTAAGGCGGATAATAGTTTCAGGGCAAAGCTGACCGACGGCATTAATACAATTTGTCATGAAGAGAGTCTGCCGCTAAATGACGGCACATTTTTTGTGGTTTTTTCACCGCTTTCCGTACCACATGTTCAGCGTAATATCCAATTAAAAATTTCGGTTTATACTCCTGAACATTCAGAACATGCGGACGCAAGTCTTTTATACCTCACATATGGCAGGGATGCTGTTGTAAAGCAGATTTTTTTAAGACATGACATTCTGCATGCCGACCTTCTTTTTTTAGGAAGCAATCGGCTCGGCGGTATGCTTCGATCGTATATTGCATGGGGTAAGCTACAAAGCCGGTACGACGCGCTCCTTGCTGCTAATTTGCATCCGTCTGTACCTGAAAACAGACACGTCATGTTTACACGATGTCGTGCATGGATATTTTATCAAGGGTATTCACAGGAAATCGGACTCGATTGTCTTGATTCATTTCAATTTGATGCCCATTCCCGTGGATGCTGGCGGTACAATGTGCCCACAGGTCAGGGGGAGCATATAGCCCTTTCCGTCTGCCTGGAAATGTCTGAAGAAGACAATGCAGTGAGAGTCACATTTTCAAGATTTTTTTCAAAGGCGTCTTCAGCTCATCTTCCCGATCATAAACCGGTCAGGCTTATTATGCGGCCTGATATCGAAGATCGCAGTTTTCATGAGACGACAAAAGCTTACCAGGGGTCTGAACATATGTGGCCTGGAGCCATAGTCGCAGATGATGACGGCTTTATATTTTCCCCGTCTGATGATCGCCACCTGCATATTGCAGTCAAGCCGGGTCAATTTGTGTCAGAACCCGAATGGCAGTACATGGTTAGCCGTTCAATAGATAAAGAGCGTAACCTTGATCCTGATTCAGATCTTTTCAGTCCGGGTTATTTTCTTTCCTTTATTAAAGGAGGAGACACAGCGGTTTTAACGGCAGAGGTTTGCAATAAGCCCGGGATCGCTAAATCATCAAACGCTCAATTTTCTTCCGGATCGCTTCCCGACGATGATCGGAAATATGATTATTTGAGACCTGACAAGGCCATGAGTTTTGCTATGGGTCGTTTTGTCGTAAGGCGAGATGGTTTAAAAACCGTCATAGCAGGCTACCCATGGTTCCTTGACTGGGGACGGGATTCCATTATTTTCGCAAGAGGTCTTATATCGGCAGGAAAGACAGAGGATGCCGAGGCAGTATTGAAACAGTTTGCTCAATTTGAAAAGCATGGCACATTGCCGAACATGATCACCGGAGATGATGACCGGAACAGAGACACTTCCGATGCGCCGTTATGGCTTGTAACGGCATGCGATGAATTGTCTCAGTCCTGGGGAAGTGATATGTTTTTTGACGAGGTGTGCAATGGGCGTACGGTTCGTGAGATTCTGCTGTCCATAGGGGAGAGTATGATTGAGGGTACTTCAAATGGCATAAAAATAGATCCTGAATCAGGCCTTCTCTTTAGTCCGGCCCATTTCACATGGATGGATACCAACCATCCTGCGGGAACACCAAGGCAGGGTTACCCCATTGAGATTCAGGCCCTGTGGTACAGAGCGCTTCTTGTATTATCCGGAATCGATTCAAATAACAATAAAAGCAAATGGAAGAAGATTTCAGAACAGGTCGGGAGGTCAATACACGATCTTTACTTTTTTAAGGACAAGGGATATTTTTCAGACTGCCTTCATGCAGATCCCGGAGAGTCTGCCAAAAACGGAAAAAAAGACGATGCACTCAGACCGAATCAGCTTTTGACCGTGACACTAGGCGCTGTGGAGGATCGTGTTTTATGCCGACAGGTATTGGATGCCTGTTCAATACTGCTTGTCCCCGGTGCGATCCGAAGTCTTGCCGACAAACCGCTTGACATGCCGCTCAGAATTACTCATTACGGACGGTTGCTTAACAATCCGCATTATCCATATAAAGGATGTTATTCAGGAGACGAAGACACTGAGAGAAAAATTGCCTACCATAATGGAACCGCATGGACCTGGCTTTTTCCGTCTTTTTGTGAGGCATGGGCAAAGGTATATGGAAGGGCAGGCAGAGAGACTGCTCTGTCGCTTCTTTCAAGCAGTACAAAAATAATAAATAAGGGTACGGTCGGTTATGTACCTGAAATACTTGATGGTGATTACCCGCATACCCAGCGTGGGTGTGATGCCCAGGCATGGGGAGTCAGTGAATTTTTAAGGGTTTGGATACAGTTAACGTCTGAATAAAAGAGGGGGAGACAACATCATGAGCTATCTGCAAACTTTTCAGGTGTTTCCGAATATTCCTGAAGAACTTTCATTTTTAGTAACCCTGTCACGGAACATGTGGTGGTGCTGGCATCTTGATGCAATAGAACTGTTTCGCCGCATAAATCCAAGACTCTGGGAAAAGGCCGGAAGGAATCCGATCCTTTTTTCAACAATGCTTTCTCAAGAGCGCCTGAGAGAACTTGCTGAAGATGAAAGTTTTCTTGCCCATCAGGAAAAGGTGAAGGTAGTTTTTGAAAGGCAGGTGCTTTCGCCTAAAGACTATTCCGAAACTCCGTTTCGACAGGATAAAGCAATCGCTTATTTTTCAATGGAATTTGGAATCCATGAAAGCCTCCCCTTATTTGCCGGCGGATTGGGTATTCTTGCAGGAGACCATTTAAAAGCAGCATCAGATATGGCGCTACCATTAGTCGGTGTTGGAATTCTCTACCGTAAAGGATATTTTACCCAGTTCCTGAATCAGGATGGATGGCAACAGGAGGAGTACAATGAAATTGATATTTATAATCTTCCTCTGAAAAGGGCGATAGATCCTTCAGGAAACGAAGTTCATGTTTTGGTTAAGGGGCCGACTGGACAAGATATCAAAGCGGTAGTTTGGGAGCTCAACGCCGGCAGGATATCCATTTTTCTGCTCGACACCAATCTTCATGAGAACCCGCCTGAAGTGCGGGAAATTACGGACAGGCTTTATCTGGCAGATGAAAAAATCAGGCTTGCCCAGGAAGTGCTTCTTGGTATAGGCGGCATGCAGGCTTTGAGAGCCATGGGGATAAATCCAAAATTATGCCACATGAATGAAGGGCATTGTGCTTTTGCCGGCCTTGAAAGGCTTGTGCAAACAATGAGTACATATAATGTGGATCTGAAGGTTGCCAGAGAGATCGTTTCCCGCACAATGATTTTTACGACACATACACCGGTGGCCGCCGGTCATGACGAATTTCCTTCAGAACTCGTTAAACCTTGTCTTGCACCTCTTGCCGGGCCCATGTCTGTTGACTTAGATGAGATTATTTCATGGGGCAGGCCGGATGGGAGCGGACCCGATGCACCGTTTTCTATGTTTGTGCTTGCCCTCCGGTTGTCTCAATATTGTAATGGCGTCAGTGAGCTGCATGGCAGGACAGCCCGCAGAATGTGGGCGCATGTATGGCCGGGAAGGCATGAAGATGAAGTGCCGATTACTCATGTAACAAACGGTGTACACATTCCGTCCTGGATTTCAATAGAGAACTCCCTCCTTTTTGATCGATACTTGGGGCCTGAATGGTACATGAAGACTCAGAACATGGATACGGTTAACCGGATTGATGCCATATATGATGAAGAATTGTGGCGTACCCATGAGATGAGCCGCTCACGATTAGTTCGCACATGCAGGTCACTGATGATCAGGCAATACAGTCGCAGAAATGCACCGACGGCTGCTATGCAGGAGGCGGAATCAGTTCTTGACCAGGATATATTGACAATCGCGTTTGCACGCCGTTTTGCAACTTACAAGCGGGCCAACCTTTTGCTCCAGGATCCGGAAAGATTTAAAGCTATTCTGACTTCGGAAAAATATCCTGTCCAGCTTATTTTTTCAGGAAAAGCTCATCCAAAAGACGATGGAGGCAAGGATCTTATTAGACGTTTAATTGAATTTGCGCGCCAACATGATCTCTCTCGGAGAATCATTTTTATAGAGAATTATGATATTAGCGTGGCCAGACACCTTATCCAAGGCGCGGATATCTGGCTCAATACACCAAGAAGGCCGTTTGAGGCATGCGGAACTTCGGGTATAAAGGCGGCGGTTAACGGTGTCCTTAATATGAGTGTCCTCGATGGATGGTGGTGTGAAGGCTATTCTGAAGAGGCTGGATGGCGAATCGGAAATGGCGAGGAATATGATGATTACGGCTATCAGGACGGAGTGGAAAGCCAGGCCCTCTACAATATCTTGGAAAACGATGTGATTCCATGCTTTTATGATCGAAAAGATGGTGGTGTACCGGGTTTGTGGGTTAAAAAAATGAAGTCCTCCATGAAAATGGCGATGCATCGTTTCAGCGCGATAAGAATGATTGGTGAGTATGAATCTAAATTTTACAAGCCTGCGGCAGAGAGGGCCATTGAGCTTTCAACTGACGGGTTAAGGGAGGCAAAGCGTCTTAATGCGCTTCATGAGCGTCTTAAAGAAGAATGGAGACATATCCGGATTGATCATCCGGTTCGAAAGGCTGAAGATCCTTTTCTTGCAGGCAATAAAATCCACATGACGGTTCAGGTTTTTCTGGGAAAGCTTCAGCCCGAGGAGGTTGAGGTGGAGCTTTATTATGGAATTGTAAAATCTATTGATGAAGTTAAGGAAAGCCGGATTGAAAAAATGAATGTAACAGAAGATCGAAAAGACGGCAATTGTCTTTATTCCTGCACGATCACATGCAATGAGGCGGGAAGATATGGTTTCACAGCCCGTGTCACACCTACTGGAGATGACAGGATAAAATATACGCCCGGCCTGATATGCTGGGCTTAAAAAGGAGTTAGGGGAGCTACTTCAAATTGGCATCACATGAAGCAAACCCAAGAGTCCTTATTGTCACACCGGAAGTGACTTATTTGCCCCAGGGCATGGGGAATATGGCTAATTACCTGACTGCCAAGGCAGGCGGCCTGGCAGATGTTTCAGCTGCACTCATAAGCGCTTTATTCGATCAGGGGGCTGACGTTCATCTGGCACTTCCAGACTATCGGACGATGTTCAACGACCACCTGCCTCCCCCTATTAAGAAGCAACGGCAGGCCATAAGAAGCCGGATGCCGGAAGGTCGCCTTCATCTCGCAGAAGATCGCGTATTCTATTATATGAACAGGGTATATTCATACTATGAATATGAAAATTCAAAAATAGCCCTGGCATTTCAGAGGGAAGTCATCAACAATATCATTCCTAAAGTTCAGCCTGATTTGATTCACTGCAATGATTGGATGACGGGACTTATTCCTGCCATGGCACGGGGACTGGGCATTCCATGCCTTTTTACTATTCACAATATACACTCCGTAAAATGCTCGTTGGCCCACATAGAAGACCGGGGCATTGATGCGGCCGAATTCTGGCAGCACCTTTTTTATGAAAATATACCGGGCAATTATGAGGAAACACGAGATGCGAATCTGGTCGATTTCCTTGTAAGCGGTGTTTTTGCAGCACATTTTGTAAATGCCGTCAGTCCGACATTTTTTAAAGAGATCGTTGAAGGCTGCCACGATTTTGTTGAACCGCTTCTCCAACAGGAGCTAAAAAACAAATGGAATGCAGGGTGTGCTTCAGGTATTCTCAATGCGGCTGATCCTGCCTTAAATCCTGAAATTGACAAAAATATCGCCAAGCAATATTCTCCCGGCAATCATGTCTCAGGAAAACGAACAAATAAAAAAGCCCTCCAGAAGGCCCTTGGCCTGATACAGGATGAACGTGCACCTATTTTTTTCTGGCCGTCAAGGCTTGATACAGTTCAGAAAGGATGCCAGCTGTTCGCTGAGATTCTTTATGCAGTTGTTTCGCGTTACTGGGATAGAAACCTTGAAATTGTCTTTGTCGCAAACGGTGAATTTCGCATCCATTTTGAAAATATTGTCCGTTTTCACAGGCTTGACAAACGTGTGGCAATCTGCGATTTCAATGAGAAGATTGCAGGGCTCGCCTATGCAGGTTCTGATTTTATTTTAATGCCATCCCGTTTCGAACCCTGCGGTTTGCCGCAAATGATCGGTCCCATTTACGGGTCACTGCCTGTGGCTCATGATACCGGCGGCATACACGATACGGTGATTCATATCGATTGCGATAGAAAAATCGGCAACGGTTTTTTATTTAAAAACCATGATTCGCATGGCCTGTTCTGGGCTATTAACGAAGCCATGCGGTTTTACGACAGGCCGCCCAATATCAAGGCGGCCAATATCAGGCGAATAATGAAAGAGAGCCTGCAAAATTTTAACCACAGTGTGACGGCCAGCCACTATATAAATTTATATGAAAGAATGCTGAAACGTCCTCTTGTTAATGATGCCGCCCATGACAATAATGAATCCTGAAGCATCCTACCTAAGACTCATCAAACGCGACCCATATCTCCGGCCCTATGAGGCGGTAATAAAGCGTCGGGCAAAACATTTTTTTTTAACGGAAAAACGGCTGACAAAAGGAAGCAAAACACTTGGCCAATTTTCATCCGGGCATGAATATTTCGGACTCCATTTTAAGGATAATATGTGGGTGCTTCGCGAATGGGCACCAAATGCCACTGCTGTTTATATGGTTGGTGACATGACTGATTGGCGCGAGAAAGATGAATTTAAACTGTTAAAAAACGGTAATGACGGTGAATGGGAGATACGACTTTCTTCTGACAAAATGGCGCACGGTGATTTTTATCGCCTGAGAGTTCACTGGCATGAAGGGTATGGGGACAGAATTCCTGCCTGGGCGCGATATGTGGTTCAGGATGATGACACACTGATTTTTAATGCCCGGGTCTGGCATCCCCCTGATCCTTATCAGTGGCGGAATGTCGACTTTAAATGTAAGCCTGACCCGCCGTTTATTTACGAGGCCCATGTCGGCATGGCTCAGGATGCCGAAACGGTCGGTTCCTGGCAGGAGTTTACTCACAACATTCTTCCAAGGATTGTCAAGGCAGGCTATAACACTCTTCAACTTATGGCGGTTCCGGAGCATCCATATTACGGGTCTTTCGGTTATCATGTGTCGAGTTTTTTTAGCGCATCATCGCGATTCGGCACACCTTATGATCTTAAAGAGCTGATTGATACCGCCCATGACTGCGGACTTGCCGTTATCATGGATCTCGTGCACTCCCATGCCGTCAATAACGAGGTCGAAGGCCTGAGTCGATTCGACGGCACATTGTATCAGTATTTTCACGACGGCTCCCGGGGGTCTCATCCGGCGTGGGATTCAAGATGTTTTGACTTTGGAAAAGATCAGGTGCTGCATTTTCTTCTGTCCAACTGCCGTTACTGGCTTGATGAATACCGGTTTGACGGTTTCCGGTTTGACGGCATTACCAGCATGCTCTATAATCATCACGGTCTTGGAACAGCTTTCACATCCTATGATCCTTACTTTGACGAGAGTGTAGATGAAGATGCTCTCGTTTATCTCGCACTTGCAAACAAAGTGATTCATGAAGTACGGCCTGATGCCATAACCATTGCGGAAGATATCAGCGGTATGCCCGGACTGGCTGTTCCATCTGAACAGGGGGGTATCGGTTTTGACTTTCGTCTGGCCATGGGCGTGCCGGATTACTGGATCAAGCTCACAAAGGATGAAAGGGATGAAGACTGGCACATGAGCAACCTGTGGTATGAGCTGGTCAACCGGAGGGGTGATGAAAAGACCATCAGTTATTCAGAGTCCCATGACCAAGCCCTTGTGGGCGATCAGACGCTTTTTTTCAGACTTACGGGAGCGGATATTTATGATCATATGACGATATCAGATGAAAATCAGGTAATCGATCGAGCCATTGCCCTGCACAAGATCATCAGGCTGATTACGCTGGCAACAGCCGGTTATGGATATCAGAATTTTATGGGCAATGAATTCGGACATCCAGAATGGATTGATTTTCCGAGAGAAGGGAATGGCTGGTCATACAAATATGCCAAAAGACAGTGGCACCTTGTGGATGATTCAAATCTGAAATATGGATTTCTTGCCCGGTTTGACAAGGATATGATCGCCCTGGCCCGGAGGCTGGACCTTCTTGCATCTTCTGATGTCCGGCTTTTATTTGAACATTCTTTTGACAAAGTCATTGCCTTTGAGCGAAGCGGTCTTCTTTTTGTATTTAACTTCCATCCGATAATTTCACATGTCGACTACTGTTTTGAGGTTCCACATGGTCGGTATAAAATGATATTTGACAGCGATTGCGCTGAATACGGCGGTCACGCCAGACTGACCGGGGACCAACTACATACACCCGTTGATGCTAAAAATGCTGATGGAAAAACAAGGTATATGATCTCCCTGTATCTACCGACAAGAACCGCTATAATTTTGAAAAAAATTTTGTAAGACGATAAGATGGACGATACCGGCAACTCGTTGCCGGTATCTGAGGACAAGAAACGATCAGCAAAAAGATGGCTCTGCCCATATATTCACTTTCTCCACTTAAAATCTGCTAACCTTTGGTTTGATTTTTTGTTGTTTTGAAAATGATCTCACCATTATTTGTTTGATTACAGCTTGTTACAGCTGGAAAAAATCTAAACCTCAGGCGTCACACAATTTCGTGTGATCGGTTTTTCAAAACACAGGAAACGCTTATTCTATTTTACTATAAGGCAAACGTATTCAAACTAAGTATTTTGCAATTTATTTTCAAGTGTTGCTTTGTCTCATAAATTCTGCTTTATTTATTTTAACCAAATAGATTGCCCAACAATCCTACATGGCAAATCAATATTATAACCACTTCTATGCAATCAACTCGAAGTGAAAACCATTGCAGGTCAACTGGTTGTTTTTATTAATAAGATTGATTAAGGGACCGTTGGTTATTTTTAGTCAATAAACATAAACTTTAGTTTTCTACTCAGGAAAAACTATGAACAGCATTCAAATCCGTCAGCTTCTTTCTTTCAGGTTGATCGTCTTTTCAATCCTGGCGTTGGCATATTTCTTTGTATATTTTCACCGCCTTTCTCTTTCCGTTGTGGCAGTTACTCTGGTAAAGGAATTCAATACATCTGCCAGCGTCATTGGGCTTCTGGGTTCCATTTATTTTTACTGCTACGCGGTCATGCAGTTGCCGGCAGGTCTTCTTTCCGACTCCATCGGTCCCAGGAAAACTGTCACTTTATTTCTCCTGATCGCTTCCATCGGCAGTATCCTGTTTGGCTTGTCCCCCAACATCTCAACTGCGTTTATCGGTCGTGCTCTTGTGGGAGTTGGTGTTGCCATGGTGTTTATCCCGACGATGAAGATCCTTTCCCAATGGTTTCGTCCGAATGAATTTGCGTTTATGGCGGGAATCCTGAACGCGGTCGGCGGTGGCGGTGTTATTGCAGCCACCTGGCTGCTGGCAATAATGACGGTTACTCTTGGATGGCGTTTGTCCTTCGAATTTATCGGCGTTTGCACATTCGTCATACTGATTCTAAACTGGCTAATTGTTCGTGACAAACCACAGGACAAGGGATGGCCGTCTATTCTTGAAGTTGATAATCGGGAGCGAAATAGTAATAGAACCGAAAAACAGATCCCCTTACTGGAAGGTGTTCTACGCGTTGTTTCAGAAAAACATTTCTGGCCGGTGGCAATCTGGTTCTTTTTTGACTGTGGGATCTTTTTCGGATTCGGCGCGCTGTGGGGCGGTCCATATCTCATGCATGTCTACGGCCTGTCTCATGAAGAGACAGGCATAGTACTTAGTATGATCGCATGGGGCATGATTATCGGCAGCCCCCTGATAGGCCTTGTGTCAGACAAACTCCTTAAAAGCAGAAAGAAACCGTTTGTCATTTGCACACTGATTCTCGTAAATACTATTCTCCTGATGTATATTTCTCCGGAAGGTCTTTCAAAACTGACGCTTTGTATTATTTTCTTTGTTTTCTCAGTTTGTTCCTCTGCGATCGTCATCATGGGATTTACAACTATAAAGGAGATGTTTCCGATAGAGATTGCAGGTACGTCTGTGGGAATGGTCAATCTGTTTCCGTTTCTTGGCGGAGCCGTGTTTATGCC
>JAFDJC010000398.1 GCA_019307665.1 Deltaproteobacteria bacterium
CTTGCCATGGATTAGTCCAAAAGCCTCATCAGGAAGAACCCTGATTTCAAGTTTGCCGCTTTTGATAAACTGATATAAACGGCTGAAACGATCTTTTGAAGGCTCGCCGAGTTTTTCAGGATTTCCCTCACACCATGATCTGCGCAACGCCTGCTGCGCTGCTTTGGCTGTTTTTGCATCTTTAGAATCAATATCGGAATTGCAGACGACACGGACATTGCCGTCCATCTCCTCAAGTTTTTCACCGGCAACCTCCAGCATGGATGAACGAAAGTATCCGGCAATACGGTCGTAGGTAACAGCGCCTTTCAATCGTTCATTGATAAAGGATGCATTGAGTTTCTGGAGGCGTGATGAAAAACGCCTTATCATTATTTTTTCTCCCTAGTTTTCTTCCAGACACTTTTGGTCTTTTTACAAAAGCTTGATTTTTATAGCCGCCCCCCATGGTCGTTTTCAACTGCTCCGGCAAGACGGAGGGCTGCATCTGCGTCTTTTTCCCAATGGGTCATATGGGGGATGTGGTTCAACTTCGATAAATATTTCAGTGTTGAGATAATCGATTTGCGCTGGTTCCAGTAGTCGCTGACTTCGGCATGCAGCCAGTTCAACCCTTCACGGGCATCTTCCGTGCGAACGGTTTCGTAAATGGCAAAAAGCAGGTTTCGTACAAGTGATCCAGAAAAACCGGTTCCGCCTAAACCGGATTTTTTAAACTCTGTTCCGGTTTTAAATCTAACCGCATTGGCCTTTGTGCCTGCATAGAGAAACGTGTAATCACGGACGCCAAACCCCCTGGCCAGTTCCTGGTATGCCCCGGATCGTCCCTCCATATGTTTTTCCAGCTCCAGCCCTTTCAAATAGAGTCTTTCCGGCGCTGAAATGTTTTTCCAGTACCGGCGGTCGATTCCTGTGGGAACAAGATGGTCAGATGCAATTTCAACCGCCCGATCGATGACCTTTTCAAACGCTGTTTTTTCGCCGGATTCCCGCTCCCTGAAAAGCTCATGCCGAATATCCCGGCCTTCGATATCACCGTATTGGGTCAAAACTCTCAGAGCGGCCGCGTAAGCCGCAAGCTGGTAATCGGTGTCCGCAAAATTTGGATCATCCTTGTCATCCAGCTCCAGCATGTAATCAAGCTGTTGTCGAACCTCGTCTTCGATTTCAGGATAGATTTCATCTAAGAATGCCATTTCGTTGGACAACCGTTTGCGAAGAATTAACAGGACTGTCCCCTGAACATAGTTGCCTTTTTTTATTCCAATTATTGTTTCAGTGGATATTGTCCATGCCGCGGTTACTTTAAGACCTGCTGCCCATAAAATCATGGCAAGGTCTGCCCAGACTGATGAGTCCTGATGGGTAAACTGCACCATCTGTAATCCATTGTCCGGCATATGGTTGGTAAGATTTTCATAAATTTCCACCATGGCAAGCTTGAAATTTTCGCCAGAGCCTTTGACAGCAAGGGCTTTTTTAGTGTCCGTGTACCAGCCAGGGAATGCCTTGGGGATATGTTTTTCATACCAGGCGAGAAAAAAGTCGGTTAGCTCGTGATAGTTGATTGCGTCTGCATATGGGGGGTCGGTAATCCATAAATCATTATCTATGTTGATTTGACGTGCATCAAGAACAATAATAGAATTTGAAGTATCTAATTTATAACTAGGATAGTTGCGTTTGATTATTTTTTCGAGGTTTAACAGCCCGCGTGTAGGAGAATTATATATTGTATTAAGGGCTTGATTATAAAAAACATGGTCAACTGCACCAGCTCCACCAGATTTACTCATATCACTTCGCCACATGCAAAGTCTTGAATTAAAATCGCCTAAATAAGGAGCAACAATAAAAAATGCGATTTTTGAATCTAATTCCTTTTCAATAAAATATAGATTTTCAAAAACCAACCCATTAACAAGCAACTGCCTCGGATTAAAAAGATGATGCCAGTGGGTCCAGCCGCGTTCTCTGATGGGTTGGTCTGTATTATATCCAGGCTCAATTTTCCGACTCGGTATATACCCCTTCTCCTGCCACTCGGCAAATCGCTCTCGCAACAGTTTCAGCACCCGCTTTTCACGTTTTATATCATATTCTGTTACAGAGCAGTAATGCCTTCTTGTCTTTTCAACGAGCTTGCCCTGCCTATTTTTCTCAAGATACGTCTCCACCCATCTCACGCAGTAAAGCCGCTCCTGAAACACGTCATCCGGCCTCGGCACAAGATCG
>JAFDJC010000025.1 GCA_019307665.1 Deltaproteobacteria bacterium
AGCCGGTCATATCGGAAAATCGGACGCCTGTAAAATAAGCAGCTTCTGCTTTAAAAAGCCAGTTACCTGTGGTCACATTGAAAGCGGTTCCCGCCATGGTGATATCAGCATAATGAAATACCGGCTTGGGTGAAAATAAAAAAACCATTACGGGCGGAAATACCGGGGTGGGTGATAGCTCTACATGGGCTTCATGGCTATATAAATCGGCATAGTAGAACGAAACATCCCATCCGCTGAAGTTACCGTTAACGGCTACGGCAAACCCCGTGTTTTCTATTTCCGATGACGGCTTCTCCTCCGACAGAGGTCCGTAAACCAGTGGCAAAGGATAAAAATCGCTGCCGTATGCTGGATTTTGGTTGCTTCGTTGCTCATGAACGGCAACGCCCATAATATTCCAATCACCGTAATAATAATCGAGCCTTGTCATTGCCACCGGCAGTCTCAAGTCTTCAATATCCGTCAAACCCGGTTCCCTGAGTTCCAGCGGATTCAAAACATCGGTCACCCGCATATTGTCTGACCTGCCCCAGACAATAATCTGACGACCGAATTTAATATCAAGACTTTTCAGCAGGCTTCCCTGGATATATGCCTTGCGAAGCTGGGCCCATTGCTCATAATCGTCAAGCACTTCCTGCGTATAGTTATCCCGTCCATTGATGCTGTAAGCAAAATCATAAAAGTAGTCTCCGGATATGAACATTTGCCACGATTCCGAAAGTTTTGCATCAACTTCCAGCTGAAATTCTGATCTTAATTTCGACAGCCCCCTCCAGTCAGTTGCCCCTTGAGCCGGTTCTTTGTGGGCATAATTATAGAACGATTCTATTACAAAGTGTCCGTTAATGGCTACGGGTGATGGCTCTTCATATGCAACTTCTTCTTCGAACACTTCAAGGTCTTCACCTGATTCACCATCGTCGAAGTCATCGCCCAGAGCATCACCGGAATCAGCATCGGAATCATCTTCGAAGTCACTGCCCAGATCGTCTGAAGAATCCTCCGTGAAATCTTCTATCCCGCTATCCTGCCCTGTCTGTTCGGCAATTGCCGGATGGCAGAAAACAAATATAATAAAAGTGAATAGGACAAATAAAGCCGCGTGAAATTTCAACCCTGACTTCATTTATAACCCTTTTTCAAGTCTTCTAATGGTAAACAAATCGTCTTCTAGGTTCTGGTTAAACTTTACATTGCTTATCTGCAACAGGGTTTGATGTTTTACCATTTTCCCCTGCCGCTTAACCACATGTATCTCGGTAGAAACCCATATTCCGTCAATCACTCCCAGCTTTTTGACATCCATAACTTTTACATACCCGCCATCCTCGGTCCAGTGTTTCGCCTTCACAACAACATAGTTGTCCTGACGTACGGCAACAATTGACTTTTTGTACCCGATTTCTTCAATAACATCTTCAGAACGGGGTATCGATTCAATCAGCCAGACTTTTTTTCCGCCTAAAGTAGTTTCCTTGAGAAGTTTAAAGTCATAGTCCTCCAACTCCCTGTCGGTCATATCCGAATAGTTCAGATCCGACCCCATGAAACTGCCGCTTTTATCACTGGAGGCAATCCTTTTGGTTTTACCGAGTGCGGGTAAAAACAGCCACTGATCATCATCCTTTTCAGCATCATCATAGTCAAACGTCAGAAATCCTGTGTCTTTTATATTTGCAGGACGTTCGATAAACATAATTCTTTTTTCATCTTTTCCATAGTCCTTGCTGAAATTTTTAAAATACTTTTTCCGCTCATCGTTGTTTTTATCAATCAGGATCATGAGCATATTACTCGTCATATTGTCCCCATCATCCCTGTCCTTAACCTTTTGCATGATTGAACGGGCTTTGGGGTCATCAGCAGCAGATGCGCTGACCGGCATTAAAACACCAATCACTGTAAAAACAATCACTAAAACGCAAAAAACATTCTTCATAACAACCTCCTGTGTATCTATTCTTTTCGAGTTCTATTCACTATAATCATAAGTGACGGCGCAATAAAATAATCTGATAAAAGCGCCATTATAATGGTAATTCCTGTAAGCATTCCAAAGTTAAAAAGGTTGCCCATGGTGGCAAACATGAATGTAAAAAAGCCTATTGACAGCACACAGGTTGTCACAAACATTGCCCTTCCGGTTGTATGAAGGGTCTGCAATACTGCATCCCCGGCATCATGACTCTCTTCAAAATAACGCCTGAAATTATGCATAAAATGGATAGTGTCATCCACAGCAAGCCCGATGGCAATACTTCCTATCATCATGGAAAAGAGATCCATGGGGATATCCATCCATCCCATAATGCCAAGCATGATCAAAATAGGCGCAATATTTGGTATCATGGAAAGCAAACCAATACGAATGCGTCCGATTAAAAATACCATAAGAAGTGTTATTATGCTTAACGCATACATATAGCTTATTCTCAAACTAATGATTGAAGCTGTAATAACCCTTACAAATAATGAAACCATCCCAGTTGTTTTGACTTCTGCTTCAGGATAGTTTTTTTTAAAATAGTCTCTAACATCATCAATAAACCCGGTAAATGAAATAGCATCGATAAAAGGCACCTTTATGGTAAAACGCGCCCTGGAAAACCGGCTGTCTGTAAAATCTTCCAGGTCATCCGATCCGCTGTTTTCAAACAGCAGGAACTCCTGGGCCACAAGCCTTTTGTCCTGCGGTACTTTATAGAATTTTTTATCATTTGCATGAAGCGCCTGATTAATCTCCTTAAGAACGGTTGTAAGTGACCATGCTTTTCCCACCGCTACTTTATTAGATACAAATTCTTCTTCCATGTATTTAGCGCTCTTTTCAAGCTTATTTAGTATGACCGGGTCATATAAACCGTTTTCCTTGCCGATATCGATAATGACCTCCAGGCTGGTAGAGCCTTTTAAGACATCATCTATCTTCTCGTTTGCAATACGGATCGAGTTTTCTTTTGGAAACCATTTTAACGGATTGTGTGAAAATTCTATCCTGATAAGACCAAAGACGGCCACAGTAAGGATAACACCTGATATAATCAATACCTGCCAGGGAAATCTTATGGATATATTGCCGACAAAGGTAAGAAGCCTGTCTGAAATTGTCTGCATGGACTCGGGTCTGTCAATTATATGTTTTTTCGGTTTCAGCGGAAAAATCGAAAGAAGCGCTGGAAGAAGTATCACCGTATAAATCAGCGCCAGCATGACACCGGCGGCGGCAAACATGCCAAGGTCTGCTATGGGGGCGACTGCTGCTGTTGAAAACGATAAAAGCCCGCTTGCCGTAGTAATACTTGTCATTAGAATCGCAAGCCCGGAATGGCCGAGTGCGTATGAGATAGCCGCTTTTCTGTTTCCGGTTCTATTAAACCGCCTGAAGAAAATCACAAGGATATGGACTGAGTCGCCCACACCCACCGCAAGTATAAAAGAAGGAAGGATCTGAGTCGGAAGCTTTAATGCAGCACCGCAAAATGCCATGAACCCCACTGTCGAAAAAAGTGAAAGAATAACAATAAAAAGCGCCATGAGCGAAGCTGATATTCTTTTGAACAGTATTAAAAGAAAGAGACCTATGGTGATCACGGCTATTGCGAGAAACTTTCTCATATCCCGCATCATCGATGTCTTAAGGAAATACGAAACAGCGGGAAGACCGGCCATATATATTTCTGTGTCCGGGAAATGGTGTTGTTTCAGAATCGCTTCCACGGCCTTCACAAATTCCCCGTTTTCCTCATCGGTCAGGTATATTTTTGAAACCTCATCGATCGGGGTGACATTCTCATCCGTCATTTCCGTATCAAATTCGTCGTCAAATTCTTTAAGGGCGTCTTCTTTATCTCCTTTCTGCGAATATGCCTGGGTTTGAATAACGATTGTAGTAAAGGTCAGGTCTTCTGAAATCAGCATATTTTTATACATCTGATTATCTTTAACCCTCTGTTTGATTGCCTCCATCTCTTCAGGCGTTTCCGGCCAATTTTCAAAAAGATCCTCTACAATCAATTCATCTTTTTTTCCCCTGGTATTCCTGGCATTTATAAGGCTTGTGATCTCCTCAAGGTACGGCGCGCCTTTCTCCAGATCATGGTGAAGTTTTTTCAGGTTTTCCAGAAAAGTCTTATCAAAAACATCGGGAGGACTCAGTGCAATCACCAGCATCTGTTCCCTGCCGAACTGGTCCCTGAATTTTTCGTAATCCAATAGCGACGGATCTGTTTCGTGAAGGAAACCTTCTGTGGATGTATCAATTGTAATCTTTGGAATCTGGGAGCCGAGCAACCCCACAAAAAGAATCACAAAAAAAAGTGTTTTGTATCTGTTATCAAATATTGTGTCTGATAATTTTTCAAACCATCTTTCAATACGATTCCTGATTCCTGACATGCTGTGTCTCCTTAATATTCTGAGTGTTAACCCAGATGATGTAGTAACAAATTTTATTTATCATTTCAACACCCAGAAATAAGGGGGACAGGGAATTAAGGGAACAGGCTAAATCTCTCCGTTCTTACTGGTAATATGGGCATATGCGCTGTGGTTGTGTATGGATTCAAAATTTTCCACACTCACCGAAAACCAGGTGATGTTATCATCTTCCGTTAATGCCGCTGCAATATCTCTTACAATATCTTCTACAAATTTCGGATTATTAAATCCTCTTTCAGTCACCGACTTTTCATCAACCCGCTTTAAAACCGAATATACATCGCAGGAAGCGGCACTCTCCACAAGATCTATCATATCCTCGATCCAGATAAATTTCTTAAACCTGGTGCAAAGATGCACCTCGCCACGCTGGTTGTGCGCCCCAAAATCGCTTATCTCTTTCGAGCATGGGCAGACAGACGAGATCGGCACAAAAACTTCGCTTACAAGATCGAACTTGCCCTCTGCATCACTGTTCCCGACAAGACGACATGTATAATCCATATAACCCGGAGACATGCTAACAGGTGCCTTCTTTTCAATAAAATAAGGAAACATCATTTCAATATGGGCTGAGGCGGCATTAAGGTCGCTTTTCATCTGTTCCATGATAGTTGAAAACGACTTTAACGAAACCTCGGGTTGCAGCGCATGAAGCATCTCTACAAAACGACTCATGTGGGTACCTTTGCTGTCATGCGGCAGATCCACATACATATTGATGGAAGCGACGGTATGCTGAAGCCTTTTCTCCCGGTCCAGCACGGTAATGGGATACTTCAGGCTCTTTATCCCGACCTTGTCTATCGGGATGTTTCGTGTATCATGTAATTTTTGAATGTCTTTCATAGTTCTTCCCGGCATTAAACATGTTTAAGCAAATAATCAGTCCTCACACGGTTCATGGAACGAAAGATGTTCCCCTTTATCTTTCTATTTGTCTGATACAACTCTTTTAAAAGTGTTCGAATTTCATGCCTTTTGGAAGTCCCGGATGTAGGGCACGGATTATGAAAAACCGGCAATTGTTTCTTTTCAGCAAACTTTTCTATGGAATCCTTATCAATAAAACTGAGAGGCCTAATGATCATCATCTTTCCATTGAAAAATGTTTGCAGGGGTTTCATAGTACTGATTTCTCCTGCATAGCACATGTTCATAAAAAGCGTCTCAATAATATCATCCTTGTGGTGGCCGAGAGCAATTTTTGCGCATCCCAGTTCATCGGCAATTTCAAACAAACGTTTTCGACGCAATCTGGAACACAAAAAACAAGGGTTCTCCCTGTTTTCCTCGCTGTGGCCGACAATTCCACAGTCAGAATAGTCGATCCGCAGTTTATATCCCTGTTCCCGGCAATATACCTCCAACTCTTTGGCAAACCCGCCTTCGAAACCAGGGTCAATATAAACAGCAAAAAGCTGATAGTTTATCGGTATTCTTTTCAGCCGCTCCGTCAAAAACCACATCAGGACCAGGCTGTCTATCCCGCCTGAGAGTCCCACAGCAATATTGTCGCCGTCAGATATCATGTCGTACTTATGTAAGGCTCTTCCAATGTTTCGCTTAACTGCCCTGTATGAATAAGTTGACATCTCTTGTCAGATAGATCTATTCAGACTCTTCTGTTTCGGCTTCTTTGACTACTTTACCGGCAGCAATTTCTCTTAAGGCAACAACAATGTCTTCATTTCTTGGAGAATATACAAGATAGTCGGACCCTTCGCGAATCTGCTTTACACGCTTTCCAGCCATATGAACCAGTTCAAAACGACTCTCCACTTTCTTTAAACAGTCTTCAACAGTTACTCTTGCCACAGTAAAACCTCCATATTAGATACTAAATTACATTATCTCAATAAGTTCAAAACTTCTTCTACCGCCGGGCGCATTCAACACAATCTCATCGCCCACTTTCTTGCCTAAAATCGCTTTCCCGAGAGGCGAAGAAACGGATATCCGCCCCTCCTCAACGCTGGACTCTTCAGGTCCCACAAGCTGATATTTAAATTCGTCACCGGTTGCAATATTTTCCAGAAGCACATAGGTACCGAATACGGCCTTGTCTTTTGGAAGTTCGTCGGGATTGATAATTTCTGCATTTCCCAGATTATATCCGAGCTTGTTAATCATCGCCTCGATAAAAGCTTGCCTTTCCTTGGCAGCCTCAAACTCGGCATTTTCCGAAAGATCGCCATGTGCCCTTGCCTCTTCGATTGCCTTTATGTTTTGGGGCCGATCCACTGTCTTCAGTTTCTCAAGCTCCTTTTTCATTTTTTCATATCCTTGTCTTGTAAAGGGCACGCTGTTCACAATAAAACTCCTTGCATTTATTCTATATATCCTGCCACGAGGTTCCCCACCTCTTTTGTTGAACAGCCCATTTTCCCGGCGCCAACATCTTTAATGTCATCTTTAAGCACTTTCATCACTGCCTTTTCAATTTTCAAAGCCGCACTCTTCTCGCCCAATGTTTCGAGCATCAGCTGTGCCGCCATAATAGCCGCTATGGGATTTATGACCTGCTTTCCCGTATACTTCGGGGCTGATCCGCCTATGGGCTCAAACATGGAAACGCCTTCAGGGTTGATGTTGCCTCCTGCAGCAACCCCCATTCCACCCTGAATCATTGCCCCAAGATCAGTGATGATATCTCCAAACATGTTGTCTGTAACAATTACGTCAAACCATTCAGGATTCTTAACCATCCACATACAAATGGCGTCGACATGGGCGTAATCGGTTTTTATATCAGGGTAGTCTTTTGCGACTTCATAAAAAGTGCGCTCCCAGAGATCGAATGCAAACGTAAGTACGTTAGTCTTGCCGCAGAGCGTTAATGTTTTTCCTTTATTTCGATTCCGACAATACTCAAATGCATATCTTATACAACGCTCAACACCTTTCCGTGTATTAATGGATTCCTGTATTGCAACCTCGTCAGGTGTTCCTTTTTTCAAACAACCACCTGCTCCGGCATAAAGGCCTTCAGTATTTTCACGAACAACGACAAAATCTATTTCCGCAGGACCCTTGCCTTTAATCGGTGTGTCTACACCTTCATAGAGTTTTACGGGCCTGAGATTAATATACTGGTCAAAATGAAATCTCAAGTCCAAAAGGATTCCTTTTTCAAGAATACCGGGCTTAACATCCGGATGGCCGATTGCCCCAAGAAACACGGCATCAGCTTTTGAAAGTGATAATTTAACATCATCGGTTAAAATTTCTCCTGTTTTTTTATAATGCTCTCCACCTATTTGATAGTCGGTATAATTCAGATTAAAACCTTCTTTAGCCGACACGGTATCCAGAACCTTGATGCCTTCAACAACCACTTCGGGGCCTGTTCCGTCACCGGGTATTACAGCAATGTTGTACTCTTTTGACATAGAACCAACTCCTTAATCATTTAATACATATTATCTTTTAATCAACGAAACCCGCTGACACAATATGTCAACGGGTTGTTAAAATATTTAATACTCTCCGAATGTCAACAATTATACATTATTTTCCGACGTTGAAGGCTTTGGTTTTTCTGAATTTTTCTTGGCATGAAGCCGTAGCGTAGTTACGGGACCTGAAAGAATATAGGTGACTCCAATGGAAAAAAGGGCTATTTCAGGCTCTGCCGCAACAAAAATAATGACCAGAATGACCACCACAAGTAAATTAAAATTCATTTTTTTAAACAGTTCCGCTTTTTTGAAACTGTTATATTTTACCGTACTTACCATTAAAAAGGAAAGTACATACAACATAACAAGAACAGCCATATTAAGGGCATGCCCTCCGATACTAAGCCGTGTACAAATCAGAACTATTGCTGCGTTCATTCCGGCAGCGGAAGGTATTGGAAGGCCCATAAAATAGTCACTGCTCGAAGTGCCGGCATGCGTATTGAACCTGGCAAGCCGCAAGGCACCACATGCCAAAAATAGAAATGCGGCCAGCCATGCCGTCCGTCCAAGAATATCCATCGGTTTCAAGGCCCACAGATAAATCATTAAACCCGGGGCAAGTCCAAATGATATCAAGTCGGAAAGGGAGTCGTATTCCACACCAAACTTACTCGTGGTATTAGTGGCCCTGGCTATCTTTCCATCCAGTAAATCAAAAATGCCGGCAATTAAAATCGACCATGCCGCCGCTGTATAATTGCCGCTAATGGAGGATATAATAGAATAAAAGCCGCAGAAAAGGTTCAGGGATGTAAAAATGTTCGGCAGAATATATATTCCCTTACGCAGCTTTTCCTTTTCAAAACGTTTCTTTTTTTTCATTCTAGATATCCCAAAATTGATGTCCCACCCACTACCTTATCGCCCAGAGATATTTCCGGGTTCATATCAGCCGGCAGATAAACATCAAGACGCGACCCAAAGCAAATCATTCCAAATCTCTGTCCACGTTCTAGGATGTCGCCTTCCTGTATTCTGCAAATAATTCTTCTTGCCACCAGACCGGCAATCTGAACAAAACATATCTTCTTTCCATCTCCGGTTTCAAGAAAAATCGCATTTTTTTCATTCTTTTCCGACGCCTTGTCAAGGTTTGCGGTAAAAAATTTCCCCGGAAAATATTGGATGCCCGTTATCCTTCCCTCATAAGGTGTCCGGTTGACATGGACATTAAAGACCGACATAAATATACTGATTTTCCGGCACTTACCTTCTAAAAAGGGGTTGTTCTCAACCAGCTCTGATAAAACAACCTTGCCGTCAGCCGGTGAAACAACAGCACCCGGCTTGGAAGGAATCACCCTGTCAGGATCTCTAAAAAAGCAACATATACAACCTGTTATCACAAGGCCTGCAATCGCAAAGCCCGCAAAGCCGATAACGGCAAAAACAACAGTCGCAAAAGCAGCAGCAAAAATAACAGGATACCCGGGCCTAGCCACAGGAAATGCTGTCATGCCCGGCGGGTCAGACCAGAAAAATTTATCCATATATATACCTAAAAATATTATTGAGAACCTTTAAATACAAATCAAAACGTTTGACTATTAGCAAGATTATTCACAGCTGTCAATGATAACCGAATTTCGAACGTGTCCATTTAACCATAACAATCACCTGTTGGAGAGACGCAATTATTTTTATTTGTCAGAAACAGTTTGAAGTTTAGAAATGAGCCTTATACTATATGTTGTGTTTTAGAATTCGTGCTTAAAGATAATTTTATAACATACCCTAAGATATAAATAATTGCGATATAAAAATCAGATGACAATAAAATGGCCTCGCTCAAATGTTGACATAATTTCCAGATATAAATAATTGTAATTAAACAAATAATGGTGATTTCATTTTCAAAACAACAAAAAATCAAACCAAAAATCGGTAGGCTTTAAATAGAGAAAGAGAATATCGAAAGAGACATTTTTTCTGGATAGCTTCTTGTCCTTCGGATACTGGCAACGAGTTGCCAGTACCACCCATCATCCATTTTATCGTTTTACAAAATATTTTGAAAATTTCCCAAAAATTTATCAAAAAATAGCTTTTCCACCTGCTAATCCGGCTCAACTACCGAATTTAATACGTTTGCCAATGTTTAAGCTCTGTTTTTGAGGAAAGTCCTGTAAGTGAATTTGACTTTTTTCATGACTGTCAGCATTAATTTGGAAAATTTAGTATTTTCCCGAGCTGCCAAGTACATTGGTATTTTTATTAATGATCATACTGGTAAGCTCATCCCGGGCAGGCCCGAGGTACTTGCGAGGATCGAACTCATCCGGCTTTTCATTAAATACTTTACGTATCATGGCGGTCAAAACCAGTCGTCCATCAGAATCAATATTGATTTTACAAACAGCAGACTGCGCCGCCTGTCTAAGCTGTTTCTCAGGAATGCCGACGGCTGCTTCAAGAGAGCCCCCGTTTTCATTAATAATGGCAACATATTTGGGCAAAACCGAACTTGCTCCGTGCAGAACAATGGGAAAACCCGGTATTTTTTTTTCAATCTCTTCTAAAATATCAAAACGAAGGGGAGGCGGTACCAAAATTCCATCTTCATTCAGCGTACAATCTTCTGGTTTGAATTTAAAAGCACCGTGAGATGTACCGATTGATATAGCAAGAGAATCAACGCCGGTCTTACTCACAAAATCTTCAACTTCTGCCGGCTGCGTGTATGTGGATTCGGCAGCCACCACATCGTCTTCGATTCCGGCCAATACTCCAAGTTCACCTTCAACCGTGACATCATATTTATGGGCATAATCAACCACTTTTTTTGTAAGCTGTACATTCTCATCATAAGAATGGTGCGAACCGTCTATCATAACGGAAGAAAATCCGCTTTCGATACAGGAAACACAAAGCTCATAAGTATCGCCATGATCCAGATGCAATGCTATGGGTACCGTATAGCCAAAATCTCCGGCCATCTCGACAGCACCTTTACCTAAATTACGAAGCAGTGTTGGGTTTGCGTAATTCCTTGCACCACTTGAAACCTGAAGGATAACAGGCGATTTAGACTCTCCGCACCCTTTAATAATTGCCTGGAGTTGCTCCATATTATTAAAATTATAGGCAGGTACGGCATACTTGCCTTCCATAGCTTTTTTGAACATTTCATTGGTATTGACAAAACCAAGTTCTTTATAACTGATTGACATTTTCTACCTCCTTTTTATTAGTGCTTTTGTAAGTTCTCAAAAAAACAGAAAGGGGCAAGGATGTCTCATTTATAAATGAGATATCCGTGGCCCTGGGTTATTGAGAAATTATGTTCCTTTTTTTTTAACGATTCTGTTTTATAAATATGATAGGACTTCCTGCGTTTCAAGTGCTATCATCAGCTCTTCATCTGTTGGGACAACCAGAATTTTCAATTGACTCATAGGCTTGTTTATTTCACGAATTTTATTTTTCGTTATTTGATTTCGTTCCCTGTCAATTTCAATACCCAGCCGGTTTAAGCCACTGCAGCATCCCTCACGTATTTCCATGGCGTTTTCACCAATGCCTCCTGTAAAAATAAGGCAGTCAAGCTTTTCCAAAATTGCAAAATATGCACCAATATATTTCCTGATACGGCGAATATATTTTTTCAAGGCCAGTTCTGCACGAATGTCTCCCTGGTTTTTCCTTTTTATCACTTCCCGCATATCGTTAACACCGCATATCCCTTTCAGACCGCTTGATTTGTTTAAAAGGGAGTCAATCTCCTTAAGAGACATATTTAAATGATCTGAAAGGAAAAAAGGTATGGAAGGATCAAGATCTCCGCAGCGGGTTCCCATCACAAGACCACCAAGTGGTGTCATTCCCATGGAAGTCTCGATACAACTGCCGTTCTGAATAGCACACATGCTTCCACCGTTTCCAAGGTGAATGGTAATCATGTTCAATTCATCTAATGGTCTTTCAAGAAAACCGGCTGCCTTCCGGGAAACGTATGCATGGGATGTTCCGTGGAAACCATATTTTCGGACCCTGTGTTTTTCGTACAATTCATATGGTAATGCGTATATAAAGGCTTCGGGAGGCATTGTCTGATGGAATGTTGTATCAAACACAGCCACCTGAATGGCTTTGGGAAAAAGATTTCCGACTATCTCAATTCCTGTCAGATTGGAGGGATTATGCAGCGGTGCAAGGGGGATATTCTCCTTTATTGCTGAAATAACTTTTTCGTCAATAACTGCAGGTGTCTTAAACGTCTCTCCGCCATGAACCACTCTGTGTCCAACAGCCGATATCTCATCGTTATTTGATATTACTCCATATTCGTTGTCGCTCAGCAAGCCTGCAATACGTTCAAGCCCGCTTTTATGAGTAAGGGAGATGCTATTTTCGGTCTTTACCTTTCTATCAGGATGCTCAGGAAGTTTTTCATGAGTCAATCGAGTGCCCGGTTCATAAATTTTTTCTAATAACCCCTTGGAAAGTACTTCCTTTTTTCGCAAATCATACAACTTGTATTTAACTGAGGAACTTCCCGTATTAATGACCAGTATCTTCACAATAATCCTTTTTTAGCCTGGGCCTGGATTGCGGTTATCGCCACTGTGTTGATAATATCTGCAACCGTACATCCCCGGCTAAGATCATTTACCGGTTTTTTTAGCCCCTGCAGTACAGGGCCGACAGCAACTGCTCCGGAAGATCTCTGTACAGCCTTATATGTGTTGTTCCCGGTATTCAGATCCGGAAAAATCAGTACGGTTGCTTTGCCGGCGACTTCACTTTCAGGCATTTTTGTTTTGGCTACATTAATATCGACTGCTGCATCATACTGTATCGGCCCCTCGAGCTTCAAACCAGGGTAGAGAGTTTTTGCCTTATCTCTTGCGATTTCCGTGGCTTTTCTGACAATGTCGACATCAGCGCCTTTGCCGGATTTACCGGTTGAATAGGACAACATGGCAACCCTTGGCTCAACTCCGAAAATTTGTGAAGTTAACGCTGAACTAATTGCAATTACGGCAAGTTCTTCGGCGTTTGGATTGGGATTTATCGCACAATCACCATAAGCGAGTACCTTGTCCCTAAGGCACATGAAAATTACACTGGAAACAATTGCGCAATTTGGTTCTGTTTTTATGATTTGAAGGGCAGGCCTGATAGTATCACCGGTAGTATGAACAGCCCCTGAAACCATTCCATCTGCATGGCCTTTAAAAACCATCATTGTGCCAAAATAACTGACATCGGCCATGGTATCCCTTGCCATATCTTCAGTGACCCCTTTCCCTTTCCGCAATTTAAAAAAAGTTTGAACATAATCTTCAAAATGTTTGGAATTTTTTGGTTCAACTATTTTTGCAGGATCCATGCTGAGTCCAAGACGAATCATTCTTTCCCTGATCCTTTTCTCATCACCTAGAAGAGTCACATCCACAGCATCCCTACACAAAAGGTCTTTTGCTGCTTTTAGTATCCTCTCATCCTCTCCTTCCGGCAATACAATATGCTGCTTGTATCTTCGAGCTCTTTGAATCAGCCTGAATTCAAACATTTTAGGTGTGACGATGGTTGAGTGGGCATGAACAATCTTTTTTCCAAGTGTTTCCATATCGATATTTTTTTCAAAATATTCAATAGCATTTATAATCTTTCTCTCATCCTCAGGCCGAATGCCGGCGTGCATATTATCAATCTTTCTGGCTGTGGGAAACGTATCTTCGGGAACACTCAAAATAGGAATGACATGACTAGCGCCTTTGATCAACTTTCGAACCGGTTTTTCGGGAATTAAACCGCCTGTTAAAAGGATTCCGGAAATATAAGGCATTGTCGTGGAAGAAATCGCTGACAGACATGCGACAATCACATCCGACCTGTCACCAGGCGTGATAACAAGTGTGCCATGCTTAATCCTTTTCAAAAAATTATCCAGTTGCATGGCAGCAATCGTATAACTGTGAACATGCTGATTTAAATGTTTTTTACCATACAAAACATCTGCGTTTATAAGATCAACAATTTCACTAACCGTGGGATTGCCCAGAGATTTATTGTCAGGAATCGTATAGATAAGCTGATCTTGTAAGTTTTCTTCTTTTTTCAGATTTTTAGTGATGGCTTCCTCATTTTTGGGTTCTACCCTGTTTACAACGGTCGCAACAACGCTGCATCCTCTGTCAACAAAAGATTTATTGTAAACATTAGTAGCCCTGACGATTTCTTCAACGGTTTTATTGTGTGCATTTGCAACCAGCAGAACGGGACATCCCAGGTTGTCGCTCAGTTCGGCATTGATACCAAACTCAAAGGATGCGCTTGACCCCTTGATTTCAATGCCTTCACACAAAACAAAATCGTTATCTTTGCTAATTTCATTATATGAACTGACAATTCCTTCGATCAGTTCAGCCTGCCTGCCCTGCGACAACATGTTCTCTGCCTGGGCCATGGTGTATGTATACATTTTTTTATAGGATGTTTTTAATTTAAAATGGGAGGCAATCAGGTCAATATCATTGTCTTTTCTATTTCCTGCGGGGTCTGGAATAATTGGACGAAAAAATCCTACCTTCTCAACCTTTCTAAGTAAAAGTTCCATCAATCCCAGGCAGATCACCGATTTTCCGCTTCTTGCTTCGGTTGCGGTAACAAACAGATTGTCCGACATAGTAAAACCTCATCACCAGAATATAATTATTTTAAAAAAGTGATGTTCAAGAGTTAAGTCTTATACAATTAAAGAAAAGATGTACTATTTGATTTGCACTAGCCTGACAAATTCAGTTCAGTTACCGGCAATGTGTTTGCAATTTGGCAGGCTTAAATCGCAAAAGTCGTATCATATTTTTTAAAAAACTTCAATAAATAGTTAGAATCGGATATAAAAATAAATAACTCATGCAAAACGACGATAGTCCTGATTTTATCAGTACTTTTTTTTACAAAACCATGTAAGTGACTTCACAATCAAGTGAATCTTTACACATTATTACTCAGCCTGGAAGGCTACAAACCAATGATATATTTGCACAACCATCAATTGCGAACCAATGGTACGCTTATTGCTATCTTTTTATGATTAGCGACCTTGATGTTTTATAAATGCAAAAAAAGGGATGTGAATTTTAAAAAAAGGAAAATGGGGGGTTTAGTGAATTTCCATACTGATAATGAAAGTAGACGCCTAGAGTTTGACAGGCGGCAATTCTCCTATTCTAAACACTATCCTGAAAGAAGATCAGGTAAGGATCGAAGAAGCGGGAACGTAGACAAAAACAAAGATAATAGCACTCTAAAAGGATTTTCTTCAGGCAGGGTCAAATAAGGCCCTGCCTGTACTTTTTTATAAATTCATCTTCGTCAATCAAGATAATTACGTATTGATATATCCATTATACAGGCCTATCCAAACGTCCTAGGCTTTCCCATAAACTCCTGTTCCAACACTCTTAACCTTACCTTGTTTCTTCAACACTTTAACATTGTCGTATATTTTTCTTCTGTCAAAACCGGTCTTTTTTATTAATGTAGCAACATCAACGCCTTTTTTACTTCTGGGAATAGCTTTATAGACTGTTTCAGATGCAGTAGCTGTTTTAACAGCCTTTTTTGCAGTCTTCTTTGCGATTGTTTTTTTAACAGCAACCTTTTTCTTTAAAGTAGTTTTCTTTTTTACAGAAGTCTTCCTGGCAGGGGTTTTTTTGGCAGCTTTCTTCCCTTTCTGAATTGAATCTGTTAATTTGATGAGTTTCTTGCCGAGAGTCTCAATTTCTTTTTTCACAGCCTTTAATTGTTTTTCGAGATTTAACGCCATTCGATTTTCCTCCTGATTTTTTTAATTTATATCTTTCTCCAGTTATCGAAATTTCGTTCACCTTTATTATTATTTGTTCATTCGGGCCTGCTTCCAGATACACATCACATTCCCCGCCTCCTGCAAGCTCAGGACAGGTGATGCGAAGTTCTCCAAAATCAAAAGACTCCAGTGCGTTTTTAAAAAGTTCTATTTTGTCCTCAAGCTCATTTTTATCTGCATCCTTTTTAATAAAATAATCGGAAACAGTTTTATTATATAGTCTTTTTATTTCCGTATGGATGCAGTGTTTGGTAAGATTCAGTTTTACGGGTTTCATGCTCTATTTAAATTGGATACGACAAGCCATCAAACGCGGCTTTTTAAAATAAATACTCAACATCGCATTTTGATCTTAAGCATAGTATAAAATATCCGAACAATTCGCAACAAAAAAAAATGGCAAAAAAAAAGAGGGCCCGGCATCAACTGTCCGGGCCCTCTTGATCAAACATATTCAGTTGTGTTGTTAGAACAGACCACTGACCTTACCGGTTTTAGTGTCAACATCTATTCTTCTGAAAGCCGGGTTTGAACCGGTTCCAGGCATAAGACTGATAGTTCCTGCGCAGGGACAGAGGAACTTGGCGCCTGAATAGATAAGAATGTTATTGATAGGCAGAGTCCATCCCGTGGGAACGCCCTTGAGTGTTGGATCATGCGTCAGACTCAAATGGGTTTTTACCATCATGGTTGCATAATCTGCATACTTAGGATCATCCTCAAGCATCTTTGCTTTACTTTCAGCTTCCGGGCTCCATGAAACACCATCTGCGCCATAAACCTCTTTTGCAATGGCCTCTACACGGTCGCGCAGTTTCATTTCAAGCGGATACAGGAATTTGAATTCACTTTCATCGTTACATGCATCGATTACCGCATCCGCGAGCTCAAGCGCTCCTTCACCGCCGAGTTCCCAATGCTTAGATTCCGCACAGCGGGCGCCTGCTGCCTCAGCAGCCTTTTTGACCAGGGCGACTTCTGCGTCGGTATCGGTATAGAATCTGTTTACACAGACAACCGGGTTGATGCCTGACTTGCGGATAACATTGATCATGTGAACCATGTTGGGAATACCCTTTTCCACAAGCTCAAGGTTTTCCTTGGTATACTCTTCGGAAAGCGCTTTACCCGGAACAACCTTGGGTCCGCCGCCGTGCATTTTCAAGGCGCGGACAGTTGTTGTAAGAACAGATACGTGAGGTTTAAGTCCGCTGAACCGGCATTTTACGTTCCAGAATTTTTCAAAGCCTATATCTGCTGCAAAACCGCTTTCAGTTACATGATAATCAAAAAGCTTCAATCCAACACGGTCGGCAATGATCGAAGACTGGCCGACTGCGATGTTTGCAAACGGACCTGCATGAACCATGCACGGGTTGTATTCTGCTGTACACATGAGCGTCGGGTTGATGGTGTTGCGCATGAAAGCCGTCATGGCACCACCGACTTCAAGGTCGCCTGTTGTAACGGGTTTGCCGCTCTTGTCAAAAGCAACAGTAATATTGTCAAGCCTTTCCCTAAGATCGGCAAGGTCTTTAATTACCGACAGAATTGCCATACATTCCGAACCGACTGCAATGCCGAATTTTGACTGCATTGTAAAGCCGTCAAAACGGCCTCCCATACCGATGGTGATGTTTCTGAGTGACTGAGCGCAGAAATCGATGATCCAGCCGAGCTCAACGCGTGTGGGATCGATATCCAGACGGCGCATGCCGGAGAAAACTCTGTCATGGGAATCAGCAGAGAATTTCCACCGCCTGCTGCAGTACCCTTAACATTCATTGTCGGTCCGCCTGAAGGCTGCCTCAAGGCTCCGCCGACATTGACACCCCTTT
Organism: Deltaproteobacteria bacterium; assembly: GCA_019307665.1. Classification (GTDB taxonomy): domain Bacteria; phylum Desulfobacterota; class Desulfobacteria; order Desulfobacterales; family SURF-7; genus JAFDJC01. Next base: position 17,565 of record JAFDJC010000025.1, read on the forward strand.
TGCCTAGTCCTTCCATCAGGCCGCAGGAAGTTGTACTTTTGCCTTCACCAAGCGGAGTCGGGGTGATGGCGGTAACTTCAATGTATTTTCCATCAGGTTTGTCTTTTAGGCGATCAATAATTTTAAGAAAATCGAGTTTTGCAAGTCTACCCATTGGAAGCAGCTCTTCTTTTTTAAGACCGAGTTTATCCGCCCATTCTTCAGGCAGGGGCATATTTTTTTCAGCTTCCTCAGAGATCTGCCAGTCCGCCATATTCACTGCATCATAAGCCATTTTCTATTCCTCCTTTGAGTTATTGTTTACACAACAGATTATTTAAAAATCCAATACTATTAGGCCAATACTATCAAGCCCATACATCAAGCCCATACATCAAGCGTAGCTAAATATTAAATTTTTTTCACTACCATGCAAGATTTAATATAGCAAGTATAATATATGCCTCCCAAAAAACCGTCTACTATTTCGAATTAAACCGAGTTTTGTATTTTATTCAGTCTGTAATAAAAGCCCTTTCTCTTCATAAGTTCTTCATGTGTGCCTGTTTCGACAATCCTTCCCTTGTTAAGAGCTATTATTCGATCAGCATGCCTGGCGGTCGAAAGCCGATGCGCTATAATAACCGATGTCCTGTCAGCCATAAGCCTTGCAAGGGCATCCTGGATATGCTGCTCTGATTCGGAATCTATATATGACGTCGCTTCATCAAGGAGAATAAGGCCCGGATCTTTTGCGAATGCCCTTGCTATGGATATAAGCTGGCGTTCACCACTTGAAAAAGATGATCCGCTTCCCGTGATCCTGGTATCAGCGCCATCCTTAAGACGATTCACCAGATATCCGCAATTCGAAAATTCAAGGACTTGCCTAAACTTATCATCGGAAAGGCCGTTGTTTCCGTGAATAATATTCTCTCTTATGGTTCCGGAAAAAAGAAAAGGATCCTGGGGTACAAGGGCGATTCCCGATCTTATGGAAGGTGGATGAAAAGCTTTCACATCTTTGTCGTTAATCAGCACTGACCCTGATGTTGTATCATAAAACCTAATGATCAGATTTACGAGGGATGTTTTCCCGGCACCTGTCGGCCCCACAACAGCAACTGTCTCCCCTTTGACAACCTGAAAAGATATATCATCCAGAACTGCTTCGCCGGGATTGTATTCAAATGAAACATTTTTAAATTCCAGTTTTGATATTTTTTCTTTAAAATATAAAGGTTCCGGTCCTGAGGTCGCCAGCATCTCCCGGTTATCAAGAATAAGAAAAATTCTTTCGGCAGATGACATGGCATTCTGCATTATATTAAATTTTTCGGCAATATCCCTCACGGGCCTGAAAAACATGCGCATATATGAAATAAAAGCGACAAGACCTCCGAGTGTTATATCCTGCGATACTACCCTGCCGCCGCCGTAATATATGACCATGGCAACAGCTATTGAACCGAGGAGCTCTATAACAGGCATGAACACCGCAAACACCTGAATTTGCTTCATCCCGGCAAGATAATGTTCATGATTTACTTCCTGAAAAGCTCGCCTGTTCTGCTCTTCCTGCCTGAAAAGCTGTATAACTCTCACGCCTTCAATTGTTTCAGACAATTTTGAGTTTATCTCTGCTATTTTTATTCGTAAAATTCTGAAGGCATCCCTAGCATAATGTGCAAACTTAAATGCCGTAAACATGACAACCGGAAGTGCAGTGAAACATATCAGGGCCAGTCTGGCATTAATGGTAAGAAGGACTATAGCAATACCGGCAAGCAGAAAAAGGTCTTTAAAAACAAAGGTGATAACCGATGTAAACATTTCATGCATGTTCTGAACATCATTGGTTGTTCTTGTCACAAGGCGACCCACGGGATTTTTTGTAAAAAAAGATAATGACAGATTCTGTATGTGATGAAAGATCTTCAGGCGAAGATCGTGCATTATCATCTGGCCGGTATATTCCATTATCATCAGCTGTATAAAATTAAAAACAAAGCCCACGCATGAAATGCCGACAATGATAAGCGACATCCAGGCAACACCTTTTAGGTCGTCTCCTCTAAAACTTGCTTCCAGCAGTACAGGATCAATGCGATGAACAATATAACGATCTATGGCAATCTTTGTCACATACGGCAAAGACAGGTCGCAAAAGGTAATAATAACCACGAGAATAACAGCAAAAAATAACAGATGCCTGTATTTGCCGGCAAAAGGGATAAGCATGGATAAAAGCTTTAAGTCAAACTGCTTCCCTGGTTTTTCTTCATTGAAAATGCCGGTGTTATAATACATTCAACTCCTCTTCAATCTCCTGAATGGAGGACATCCTTGCATAATATCCTCCTGAGGCGACAAGCTCTTCATGGGTTCCTGATTCAGCAATCGAGCCGTTTTCAAGAACGATAATCGAATCAGCATGGCGAACTGCTGAAATCCGATGCGAAACAATAATAACCGTTTTTTTCCCGCCAAGACTTTTTATCATGTTGATAATTGATGCCCCTGTCTCTGCATCTACCTGGCTTACCGGATCATCCAGAACTATAACCGGCGCATCCTTGAACAGCGCCCGTGCAAGAGCAATGCGCTGCTTCTGCCCTCCTGAAAGTACCACTCCCTTTTCTCCTGCTATGGTTTCAAGCCCATTTGGAAAATCTTTTACGGTTTCATCAAGGCACGCCATCTTTATAGCCTTTTCCAGCCTTTTATCCTTTGGATCATCCTGGCCGAATGTAATATTTTCCCGTATAGTGCCTGAAAAAAGATAGGGTTCCTGTGGCACAAATGATATGGCATCCCTTAGAAGATTAAGATTGATCTTTTTCATGTCTGTACCATCAATCAAAACCATCCCCTTTTCCACATCAAAAATCCGTGAAATCAGGTTCAATATTGAGGTCTTTCCGCTTCCAGGCGGCCCTGCAAGACCAAGCATCCGGCCCGGTGGAACCTTGAAGCTGATGTCTGAAAGAATCATGCGGTTTTCACGATTTCGGGTAAATGAGACATTATCAAACTCAATTTCTCCTGATATATGCTTCAGCCGAACCGAATTAATCGGTTCTGCTATTTCCGGTCTTGTTTTCAGGATTTCTTCAATCCGGTCAAGTGAAGCCGCTCCTCTTTGCATCAGATTTGTAACCCAGCCCATCGCCATCATCGGCCATGTAATCAGATAAAGATAATTGATAAACGCAACAAAATCTCCGGGAGTAATCGATGCGGTAATAGTCTGCCGGCCGCCTATGAAAATAACTATTGCCAGACTGAAATTTGTAAACAGCACTGTTAAAGGAAAAAAAGAACCGGTGATCCTAACAAGTGAAAGGTTCTCTTTAATAAATTTTTCAGATGCATCCTTGACTTCCCTTTCAGACAAACCTTCCATGCAGTAAGCCTTGATAATTCGTATTCCTGCAAACCTTTCCCGTACAACCTCGGTCAGTTCAGAGAATGCAGCCTGCACTGATTGATATCGCTGATGCATTTTTTTGCTGAAAAACCTGGCACATAGAATGATCACAGGTGAAGGAATCAGGGCATACAGGGTCAGCCGAATATCAATGTATGCCATAAAGCCTATGGCTGCAGTGCCTAAAAACAAAGCATCGGTAAGCGCTACAAGGCCCATTCCGGTGGCCATGCGTATATGGTTTAAGTCGTTTGTTGCATGGGCCATAAGGTCGCCTGTACTTTTGTCGTCAAAGTACGGGGCAGACAGGGTCTGGATATGAGTAAAAAGCTGATTGCGGAGTCCTTCCTCAATCCGCCGTGAAGTTCCAATCAGACACCGCCGCCACGCATATCGTAAAACCGCTATCAACAAAGCAATGCCTGTAATGGAAAGCGAGTATGTAAGCAGCCTGTCTGCATCGATATAAAATACGGCAAGATCATCAACAGCCCTTTTAATTATCCTTGGGATGAAGAGCTGAAGCATGTCGACCATCATCAGGCAGACAATTCCAAAGATGACTAAAAAAAGGTTTTCTTTAAAATATTGTTTTACAAGTCTGTATGATTTCATAGTCGGAAGGAGGGATATACTTTCAAGACATCATCCCTGTCTGGTGAAGCATGAAAAAGAAAACAATGAAATTATGGTTAAACCTTTCATAGGAACTTGAAACAAAAGCGTTATAAATTTTTTTTCCGATTCCTCGCTTGCTCATTCGATGCCTTACATTCTCTTTGACGGTCCTGGACTTTGACTGAATGACCGCATAACCGTATCTTAAATTCTTTTCAACCAGATCAGGACAGTTGTTAATATTGGTCTTAAGCTTGTAGCTGTTTGATGTCACCTTCTTAAAAATATCGATCTCTTTTCCCACAACCTTAACAGCGTTCGCCTTTAAAGAATCAAGAAATGCTTCACGGTTATTTTCACATTGGGCACAGGTAACAGCCCTACCCATATGCTCTATCGCATGGCCGTCACTTCCGCCTGATATGGTTTTTGAAAGGTTAAAACCTAGTACCGTACTTTTCATGTTCCATCGGTTTAAATTTCCCGAATTGATCACCTCAACACCATCAACCAGAGAAAACAGCCTGTTCAACTTCTCCTTTGAAAAATAAAAATTGCATACCCCGGTATAGGCAGGGCTGTATGGATGAGGAAATATAATAATAGTTCTGAATTTTCCGGCACGCCTTATCACTTCTTCAACATTGAGGCTCGTTGAACTCATCACATTAGATCCCATAAAGGGCTTGACATCATTCTTATAAAACTTTTTCAGGCTGTCGATATCATAAAAATAAACAAGGATATGCGTACCCTCTTTTGATGTTATCTCGATGCCGGGAATGCTTAAAACATCCTTGTATTTGTCGATTTCAACGGCACCCTTTATCTCGTTATGATCGGTAATGGCAATACCGATGCCGAGTTCACGGGCCTTTTTGACAATATTTCCGACCGTACTCGCCCCATCAGAATATCGAGTGTGGTAATGAAGATCGACCACTGTATATTTTCCTGTCAGTTCAGGAAAATCAGGTCTTTCAAATTCTACTCTGTTTTCTTTATTCATATTATCCACCTGGAATTAAAGTAACTAAACTTGATGGTCTCGTAAAAAGTCCCAATTCCGTCACTCCGGCGAAAGCCGGAGCCCAGAAGCTATTGAAATGACTGGATTCCGGTTTTCACCGGAATGACAACAAATGGATTTTTTGACTTTTTGCGAGTTCATCAAATTTGATGATACCGTAAAAAAGTTTAAACTATGCCAGAATCACATTATAAGTGCAAGAATTCTATTTGTTGTTGTCATAACCTATTGCTTTTGGTACGAAATGAATATCATTCTAAGGGTGAAGTTATACGGATAAAAGTAGCGAATAAAAAAGAAGAAACAATCGGCTTAAGCAGCTACCCCTTTTACGAACATTTCCACAAACTCTTTCATTTTCGTTATGATCCGTTTGCCAATCTCGCGAGCTTTCAATACACTCGGCCGGTTATCTAAACAATTAAAAACCTCGTCTCGTAAAGGCTCCTGCTCACTGTAAATGTATGTATCTATTAAAGCCCGGAACTGTTTTTGATCCAGATGTTCTTCCTCGCAGAGTTTTCCCAAAGCCAGCACTTTCTGATCGTTCCAAAATTTTTCAAATTCGTCGGGTATGGCATCTATATCGTCTATATGTGGCAGATTCTCTTCAATAAATTTTTCAATAAGTTCACGCTTGCTTCGCAGCTCAACTTCTCCGGCAAGAAGATCCAGAATAGCTTTTTTCTGTTGCATTTTCCACTTTTCACCAGCCATTTTCATTTTTGCTATCAGTTTTAATATATACGCCACATTCACTTCATCACGGTGGATCAGTTCCAGTTCGAAGTCTACATCTTCTAAAATAGAATCTTTCTGCTTCTGATGGTCGCTTTTTACCTTGTCATAGATGTCAAGATATTTACTCTTATAATCCTCAAAGCTCTGCCGGTTCATGGGGAGGTCGTCCCATTTAAAATCAGAAAAAGAGGTCAAAATATTTTTTATCGTCCGGCAATTCATCCACACTTTTTGGCGTTGGAGCGATTGTTAACAGCTTGATAAAAGCCTCAGAGAATTTTCTCAGAATTTCTTCATATGGTGGTAAAAAAACAACCTCTTTTGCTTCTTTATTGGCAAAGAGTGCTATGGCTTCATCGGCCGCCTTTTTCAGGTTGCGAAAACATAGAATGTTCCCTTGTGATTTCTGCTCATTAAGGATTCGGTTGGTACGCGAGAACGCCTGTATCAACCCGTGATAACGCAAGCTTTTATCCACATACAATGTATTTACTTTCTTTGCGTCAAAACCAGTAAGGAACATATTGACCACCAGGAGTATATCCACCCGATCTTTCTCATTGAAACTGACTTTTTCCCGATCTTTGATGCGCTTGCTTATATCCTTAAAATAATTTTCAAACTGCCGGCTATCTCTG
>JAFDJC010000182.1 GCA_019307665.1 Deltaproteobacteria bacterium
CATAAGTGTAATATCAAGGTCCTTGGGAAATCCGATGCCTTCAGTTGCGTGGATCAGGCCGACTCCTTTTTCTGCCAGCAGATCAAACCCTTTTATGATGCTGTTTACAAGATCCAGCGGGGGAACCAGTGTTGAGGCAAAATCCATGCCTTCCAGATACGCCTCATTAAATAAATGTCCTTTATCTGCATCAAACCCGCGCAGGTTTTTAACTTTATCGGGAAATTTTTCCATCATTTTGGTGTTAAAAACCGCTGAGTGGCCATCATAGCAGACAAGAATCATGGGAACATCTGAACACACGTCATCGAGTTCTTTGCGGCAGATTAATCGTTTTTCTTTTACACAGTGTTTGGATACCCCAAAGGCGATAACCGCTTTCTTTTTTTTCTTTTCAGCCATTTCTTTTTGAATGATCTGCTGAATTTCTTTGATATCTTTTGCTTCTCTTACATCAAAATAAGAAACAGCAATCAATGCCCAGCTTGAGAAATGCAGATGACCGTCTCCAAAAGACGGCATCAGTGCGCGATTGCCCAGTTCTACAACATTAGAACTATCAGCATTTGAATACTCCGTCGGCAGAGAATCCCCAAGGTAGGCAATCCGTCCCTGGTCTTCAACCAGATACTCATAGACATTGTTGTCTTTATCCAAAGAGATTATTTTTCCATGATAAATTTGCATTGTTTTAATCCATCCTTTAAATTCTTTGGTTATTCAAAATAAGATCTGTTGAACCGGATAAAAATAATTGTATTTTAAGCATAAATAAACTTTTGCGTCAACTCCTGACGAACATTAGAAAGGATGGTGACCGCATATGGAAAAGGACCCGTGAAAACAATTTGTTCGTTCCCTGATCATTTTTTGCTTTAATGAAAGGTGCGGGTACAACCGAAGTTCTTCTGAGCAATTGGCCATGGTACGTTTTAACAAAAAACGATCAAATCTCACTCACAAACCGTTTTCACGGGTTCTTCACCGGATTTAGTCCCAAATGCGCCTATGAGAAAGTAAGTCAAGAGAAAACATCTCTGCGGTGGACCCCAAAAACTGGACAAGTGCATAAGCTTTAAGTTACTCTTAAAAATTAAGGATCGATTTCTTGTAAATATCAAGTTAAATAGGATATAATGCAATCAATTAATTCTTTGGAGGAAAAGATGAAACAATTATATTTGCTTTTTTTACCACTTTTTTTATTTTCAATAATTTTATCTGCAAATGCAGGAGAAGAGAGGAATGCCATGGAATTAACATCTCCAGACTTTGAGAGTCAGGGAGATATCCCTGTAAAATACACTTGTGATGGAAAGGACATATCTCCGGCACTCGCATGGTCGGATGCGCCTCACGGAACAAAAAGCTTTGCATTGATTGTGGATGATCCGGATGCGCCTGATCCCGCCAATCCGAAAATGACCTGGGTTCACTGGATTCTTTACAATCTCCCGGCATCATCTGCTTTTCTGCCTGAGGACGTTGGAGAAAAAGATCTTCCTGAAAACACCCTTGGCGGTTTAAATGACTGGAATCGAACCAGGTACGGAGGCCCCTGCCCGCCCATCGGCGCGCACCGTTACTTTCATAAACTTTACGCGCTGGATACTGTGCTTCCTGACCTTAAAAAGCCAACAAAGGCAGCTCTGGAAAGCGCTATGAAAGGGCATGTGATCGCACAGGGTGATCGCACAGGCAGAGCTGGTGGGATTGTACAAGAGAAAACAACTAAATGACACTAAACCTTGACAGCTGGTATCAGCCGGTTTCGGCCAGAAAAAACTCCGACGGCTGGAGTCCCAAGGAAGACGGATGGACACTTTTAACAACATTTCGCAAAAATTGCTTTGTATTCAAATCCCGCTCTGATAAATCAAGCAGCCCGACAGCAGACACCCCCCCCTGTCCATCTTTTTCCATTACTAATACCAAGGGCCTGGTCCTTTCAGTTTCGTCAGGATAATCCTTGACAAGGACAACTTCACCGGTGTCAAGTTTCAAGACCGAACCGATGGGGTATAAACCCATCATGTTAATAAAAACTTTCAACAAAAGCGGATCAAAATCTTTTCCTGCTTTGCTCCACATCAGACTCAGGGCTTCAGTCGCGACAAACTCTCTGGTGCGATAAACTCTATGTGAAGTCAGCGCATCATAGCTGTCTGCGATTTGCAAGATCCGGCCAAACAATGTTTGCTTTTTGCTGTAAATGATCTTGGGATAACCTGTTAAATTATAGTTTAAGTGATGTTCAAAAGGACCAAGTACAATTCTGGATTTCAGGTCATGGGGGGCGTTTAGTTTCAGAATCCTTAGCACTCCGATTAATGGATGCTTGCGCATTTGTGAAACTTCCGTATTATCCAGTTTGCCCGCCTTGTACAAAATTTCCTTGGACACCTCCACTTTACCTATATCGTGAAACATTCCGCAAATACCGAGCTGTTCAATATAAACCTTCGACAGTCCAATATGCCTGCCCAAAATCATGGAAAGTAAGGCAACATTCACGGAATGGGTATACGTGTAATCATCATAATCGCGTATGGTTGTTAAACCCAGAAAAAGCGATTCCTCTTCCATAATCATATCCGCCATAGACTGGACCAACCGCCTCGCCTTCCGAACACCGGCAACACTTTTTCTGGAAACTTTAACCGCCACTTCCATTAGGTCAGAAACCGTATGTTTGTATAGCTGCCTTGCATGTTCCTTTTTTTGAAATTCAAAACCAGACTTTGCCTCATCCACTTCCTGAAGCGCTTCAACCCAGGTAATATCATTTTTTTTGAGTTGTATTGTTAGCCAGGCTGAAGGATCATCTTGGACGGATGACTCATTGCTAAGACGTGTAAAATTTAATAAATCTTTAAGTGACGCATCGGTGGCGCTTTTTAAAAAACAAAACCCCTGGAGTTTCCGTTCTGAAAAATAGTCTATCATCTCATTGATCAGCTGAAGCGACTTTCTCCGGTAAAGAAGTCTTTCACCTTGAAAATAGATTCTTGCACGCCATATCTGAACTTCAAATTCACCCGTTCCTGCCATATCGGAAAGTATATTTTTAAACCGTAAAACACTCTCTTGCAGTAATTGATTGTTGTCACTATGAATTTTGATGGTGTGAATGACACGATGAAAGGCAATGATAAATTTTTCTCCCATCACGGTCAGATGTGTTTGTTTATCTGTCAAGGGGTTACTCCTTTTAGCCCTTCATAGCCTGGCGGGCTATATATCTGATGTTCGGGAAAAGGCTGTGGGAAGCGTCTTCCAAAACCTTGATCGCATCTTCTGTCCCCATTGTTTTTAAAGCAATTGCCGCCCCCTTACGATTGGTCTGCTTTAAGATATCTTTCAGGCCCACACGTCCGGTAAGGGTGTCCGTTAAAAATGGGAGGCAACGATTCGAACCACATCGACCAAGGGTTTTAAAACATTCAATGACATGCGTTTCCTGTTCGGATTTGAATTTTTCCTTACCCAGATAATTTAAAAGAAAATCTTCTGATGTACCGCTCTTATCCACTTTCATATAATTTAAAATGGTACGGCGTATGAGATCGTTTTCATCATTAATGAGGGTGTAAAGTTTTTGAATGTTTTTTACATCCTGCTGCAGGAGACAATTAATAACAACCTGGCGAACTTTTACAGATGAATGATGAACCATTTTAAATAAAATCTGCTTCGGCCCCTCCCCTTTAATTTGGCACAGAACATTTACAAGCATTACGATAAGTTCTTCTTCCGGACGGTTCAAAAGTGTCTCTATGGGACTGTAATCTCGTGAAGCTAACGAAAGTATAACATCCATCAGCATTTGCTGAATATTTAAAGACGATGCCTGAAGGAACAGGTTACAAAGCGCTTCTATGGCATCGGGTTGGAAAAGAAGGAGGAATTCTTTAACTTTTGTCAGTTGTTTTTCATCCAGGTCATCCCATGACTCCTGCAACGGCAAAAGCGATTTATCGCTGTGTACTGATACGAAAAACTTATCTATGGCTGGCCGTATCCATGGCGTTCCCGCCTCTGTATAAGTTAACACATAACGTAAACTTTTAAGAATCCGCTGTGTAATTTCAAAATCTTTGCGGGCAATTGAATCGTTAAATTCCTCTTCAAAAGATTCGAGAATCGACTCAAAATTTTCCTTTTGTTTGTTCTGCAAAAGACAATCGATTAATGCGTCTAAAAAATCGGAAGTGGGATCACGCCTCTCCTCCAAACGTACCATCTTGTCAAGTTCTTCATATTCCTTATGCGTAATCGCAAGGGACTCAATATCAATGGGTAAAATTGATTCAAATTCCCCGGTTGATTTGACATCTTTTTGAGAAGATGAAGAAAGCTTGCTTTCAGGCTTAGGTGTTGTAGAAAAATCCATTTCAGGTTCAGCACCCCAAAAAAGATCTGCTACATTGTATTGAATGTGTGGAAGAAAATTTGACCAAAGGGCGGTTACCAAATCCCCATCAGGCTCGTCTGCAAGGATACGGTATTTATTTAAAATGCCTAAAAAAACATTTAGTTCTTTTTCTTCAAGCCCCTTCTTAAATTGAAGCCACTGGATTCCGTCACGAAAAAGGTTATATGTCAAATAACCTTCTTCACGGGGTTCGGAAAGAATCGCTTTTCCTTTAAATGTAAGCGCCCCGTTTGCGAACTCAAATCTCAGGTTGCCATTTGTTTTAAAGTAACTTTCAAGTTGAGTATGAAAATTTTTAAGGCCAGCCTTACAATTGACATGGGTTTGAGGATATAAGGAATAGTTTTTCCAGGCACGAAGAAAGGATTTGAGCACCACCTCAGTTTCCCTCCACTCTTTATCATTCCGCTCTTTTTCAGGGGGGCCGTCTTTTTTGGATTCTTGCTTTATGTCATCGTTTGAAGCCAATATATTTTCCTCTATTGATGCATGTAGCTATTAGATTGCTTAATGGGACAATAACTCAATAATTAATGATACTATGACAAAAAAAAAAACTGCTATGTCAAGTATCTTACTATTTTTCCAACAAATCAAAACAAATGTACATCAAAAGAGTCAAATACTCATTTACCAATCATTTCGCCAAAATTAAAATAATACCACTTCTGGTTACAGGCTTTACCGTCTTCATCCCGTGTCGTATTTGACGCATTCACCATCCATGCCTCAAGGCTTTCGGGTTTCATAATAACATCCTGAACATTGCCTTTCATGGCGGCAACTTTTGCCAGCTCCTTAAATGTATCAAGATTATGTTTTCCATATTTCTCCACCATGAATTCCCGCAGTTTGCCTGTTGTATGGCCGGCAAATATAACATCATTGATCCCCTGGTAGCATTTGTCATCCCCTTCATCGCAAAATTCCTGGCTGTCTGAAAGTGTTTCAAACCGCTTATAATCAGATACCAGCATTACCCCTTTCATGTCAGATTCTTCACTGGTGCCGCTGAATTGATAGACATAGGAGCAAGTACGTCTGGAATTTTCAACGATCTGTAATGCTTCCTGAATGGTATCTGCTTCCCGGAGCAATTTCTTATATAAAAATACAAATGGAATGCCTTCAAGGGTTTCAAAATTTCGATTTCCATACCCCATTTCACCAAAACCCAGGTGCTTTTCATTCATGCCGGTAATGCATCCGGTAAATCCTGCGTAGGAAAACGATACAGATGCATTCCCCTGCTCAGGACGATACACATGAATAACCGGGTATCTTTGGGCGCCCAGTTGCCTGATCCAGTCAAGAACCCGCAGGTGATACAATTCGCCATTTTCTGTCGCATTACCAAATGCAATGACCCCGCTGCATGTCTCCAATTCAGGGTCTGCAAGACTACCCTGCTCAGGCTCCGGCGTATTATAAGTTTTTCCTCGCAGAAATTGTTTCTTGCCTGCAAATTCGGATAATTCCGGAATAGCATGAAGCCAGTGGATGACGCGCAGCGGAATCCCGGCCCCATGCGCAAGTCCCCGCATTTCAAGTTTGTCTTCAATGGGAATATAAGGTGCTATGAGATCATAGACTTCATCCATCACATCTTCGGAAACGCCCTTTAATTTTGCATATGACTTAACAATCCCGATAATATGATAAACATTTGTCTGAATGTCATCTTTATTCAGCCGTCCATTCTGGAATCCCATTTCATAGGGTGTTCCACTCATGACGATCACTTTAATATTGTTATATAAAGGATCACCGGATTCGATTATTTCCGCTTTTTTGAGAATATCATCCACAGACCGGTCATTGAAAAAAACGGTTCTCTGTTCCAGTGTCAGTTCATTTTCAGGTACACTCCACCCGCCGATGGTTCCCATTAAATCATATCGATTCGACAGGCTTGAACATCCGGCAAATAAAAACACAGCCAGCAATAAACCATACGTCCTGATTGTTTGTCTTATCATAGGTCTTCTTTTTTGATTTAAAAGTTAAAGTAAAGATTGAATGTAGAAT
>JAFDJC010000183.1 GCA_019307665.1 Deltaproteobacteria bacterium
TTAATTCCAAAAGAAAAGAATCTTTTGGAATTATAAATCCCCCGGCCCCTTGTATCGGTTCAACAATAATTCCGGCAATATCATTTTCCGAGATCAACTTTTCAATTTTCTCCAGACAATCACTAATGGTTACATTATTATGGGTGCTTGGAAACGGAACAGAGAATGTGTAATCCGAAATGGGAATACCAAATTGTTCTTTTGCTACCAATCTGTCATCTGCTACAGAAGCCGCCGCAGAACTGACTCCATGAAATGAGCCGTCAAACGAGATCATACATTTTTTCCCAGTAGTATAACGACATAACCGAATAGCATCAGAAACAGCCGCAGAACCACCTATATTAAAATATACTTGATAATTTTCATCTGTGCTTACCTTTTTTGAAAGATATTCACTTAATTCAAGTTTGTCTTTTGAATGAAATGAATGGATTTGATCCACCCTTTCTATTACTTCTTTAACAATTTTTACAATAGGTGGATAACAATGTCCAAAATTTACAGAACTGTAGTTAAGAACCAAATCAAGATAAGGTTCTTCTTCTCCATCAAACCAAACCCACATCCCTTTTGATTTTACCGGCATTAAAAATTTATCATACATTTTTGATTCATCGCAAGGTCTAATTTCATATTAATCCTCATTTTAATTCAAATTACACGGCAACTACACCCAAACGGAAGTTCCACAGGCTTTTTTGCCAAATTTTTATCATTATATCAAATAGATATTACATTTAAAAAAATATTTTTACTCATCCTGATTGAATAACCCAGGTTAAGAGATCTTTACTTTTTTCGAGCCAATGATACCTGCCAATGCCGCAACTAATTTGTGATTTTTTGTTTGTGTACGGCTGGCAATGCGAATATAATGGTCGGAGTCCGGGAGGGTTTTGCCCTGACAGTGTTTTATGTACATGTTATGCTCAATGAACAATCTCCGCGTGATTTCAGGAGCGCTTTGTGCATGATCGGGGAGACGGCAGAACACAAAATTTGCATCAGGTTTGTAAACAGTCATCCCCTGAACAGCACAAAGGTTTTCATACAGCTTGTCCCTGTCCTTACGTACCTGTTTGCAACTGTCAATAAACTCCTGCCGATAATCGGGTAAAAGCCTCAGAAATTCTTCGGCAAATCCGTTAATATTCCAGATATGCACGCCCTTACGTACAGCTTCGGCAAATGCTGCATTTGCGGTAAGCATATAGCCGATTCTGAGACCACAGATACCATAGGCCTTGCTCATGCTTTTAAAGATTGCAATATTGGGGTAACGTTCAATTTCATGCTCAAGGGTTGTCTGATCCGGGTTATGAACAAAATCAATAAAGGATTCATCAACGATTAGCATACAATCATGATTTGCAAGTTTTTGTGCAAGACGCACGAGATCGGATCTATGAACCACCATGGAGGTCGGATTATTAGGTGTCACCACAACTGCTACATCTGCTTCAACCCTGATTGCATCAGCTGTAAACTTATCCACATCCAGATGGAAGGATGGAAATTCAAGAGCATATTCAACTGCCCGTCCTGTGGGCGCTGCATTCGCGTATTCATTAAAAGAGGGCACCGGAACAATCAGCTTACGGGCCATGTGGCCGGAAACAATTTTTATAAGTTCGGCAGCACCGTTTCCCACAACAATTCTTTCGGGGGGTTGGTGGATCAGACTGCCGATAAGACCGGCAAGGGCATCCTGCGCAACCGGGTAGTTCAGGACAATGTCATGAATTTGATCTTTAAAGCTGGTAAAAACTGCCTCTGGCGGGAAATAGAGATTATAAAGATAAGCGTGGTCAATAAAATCGTGACGATAGTAACCACCATGCTGCCCGGATATGAATTCGTATTTTCGCGTTTGAGTCTCATTATTATATTGCGCCATGCCTGGTTCCTGCCGATATGTTTTTTGGGCCTGCTACATTATCTTGAATATTAGATCCATGAGTCGGCTTACTATTTATTAAAGAAGCGGGTTGAGAGAACGACCTTAAACCGGAAAGTGAAATAACGGGATTTTTCCTCCCCCTGCCCCCCGATTGTTGAAAAAGTTGTCTTGATATCCCGGAGGTATCCGGCGTGGTATTGTAAGGAATCGTTGTTTCATATCTGTCTGCAGAAAATAGTTTCTCAGCTTTTGCCAGATCCGCAATTGTGTCTATCTCATACCACGGCTTGCTGTCAAAATAGACTGGTTGAAGAGATAAACAGCTATCAGCAACCATTTCCGCAAATATGGCTTCATAATAGTCGTTTACTCTGCCGGCTGAAATGTATTGATCCAGTCTTTCTGCAATTCTATGCCAGGAAGAGAGAGAAAGGCTGTAAATATTAACAGTTTTGTATCTGGTCTCATCTGCCGGACCCGTAGCACCATTTTGGAATGCATCAACCTGATTAAATTGATTGACTGTGACTGTGGAACCGTTCATCCACGGCTGCATGCGTGAAATAGCAATTCTGTCAGGATAAAGCATGTCATCCAGCAGAGATGTGTGAAAAACAAGATCGCTTTCGATCAGCAGAAACGGTTCATTAATAATTTCACGGGCCAGCCAGAGTGAATATATGTTATTGGTCGTCTCATATAACGGGCTAAAAATATAATCAATTGTCATGTTGCCCGCCCGATTTCCCAGAAACTCCCGAATACGGTTTTCCAGATGCCCTGTGACCACAACCAGACGTTTAAAACCCTTCTGATTCAGACAGGAGACAAGTCGATCAAGTATGGGGAATCCATTGACCATTGTAAGGCATTTAGGCATGTTCTGTGTTAAGGGATACAGGCGGCTTCCCGTACCGGCTGCGAGGAGTAAGGCGGTTGTTACAAGTTTATTATTACGGTTACAGTTCAAATTTATATCCTTTGTTTTTTTACTTTTGCATAATTTTTTGACAAAAAAAATAACTGTTATTAGTATAATATTTTTACATCCAGTTCAAGATATTATTTAATTGGTCAAGAAAATCGCACTATCTGAGTCAGGATTTTTTACTCAAAATAGGACACAATCGGTTCTTTCATCATGGATTCCAGTGCTTTTTCAGCTGTTTTGGCGGCATCCGGAAAGATTTCAGACAGATTAATGATGTGTCGAAGGTTGTCGGAGGTTCTTAATATTAGTTTGGCAAGGTCGCCTTCTGCCATTTCCGATATATCCAGAACATTTTCCCATGAGTTTCCCGAAGCCCATGAAAAAATGGTAACGGCAGGGCGAAGATAGAGCGGCCTGACACTGAATCCGCTGGATATCATGTCACGCGAAAAAGAGTGGAGAGATTTTTTTACATTAAGAAAAGCCGTCAGGAGTTTTTTTGGTGTCAGGGATCGGCTTACGCTTTCATCATCAGACTCGCGCTCTTCAACAAATGATGCAAATATTGCGGCAAGAAGGGCCGGGTCTTTCCTGGGAAACACGTCATGCCTGAAACCTTCAGCAACAAGCAATGGCCGATCAATGCGGAGTTTTGACGTCCATTTCCCGTCTGTTGATAACACATCGTCCTCAGTCACATAATCATATTTTTTTAAAAAATTGAGGTGCTGCATAAAATCACGCCAGAGATAGTCTGTATCTTCGATAAAAAGGCCCCGGTTTTTTTTCTTTTGATTTTCTGAAAGCATGTAAGCGGCAAAGGATTTTTTGAGAAGTTCTTCGATCTGGTTCGGTGTATGAGATAGTAATAGATTGAGAACCATCGAAAAATTAATTCTTATCTGGCTGAATACGTCAGACGGAGCCGACACCAAAAGCTTTGAAACAAGCCGGAGATCCATGAATTTTCCAGGAAGCGTCATGGCGAAACCGATATTATCCATTCCCCTTCGCCCTGATCTTCCTGTCATCTGATGGAATTCAGTCGGGTTGAGGGGCTGAAAACCAGTGCCGTTGAACCTGTCGGAATTTAAGATAACAACGGTTCTAGCCGGAAAATCGACACCGGCTGCCACTGTCGAGGTCGCAAAGACAGCATCGAGGAGGCCTTCCGACATCAGGGTCTCAACGACAATTTTCCATGCCGGAAGATGTCCGCTGTGATGCGCCCCTACACCCAGGTGCTTCAACTGCCACAACTGCCTGTGGTTTTTTAAGTGAGGGCTTTGGTTTATGAGGTTCTCAATTCTCATGCTGAGACGAGATTTACGCCCGGGGTCATTCAAAAGGTTCTCTTCGGTGCACAAATTAAGGGAATTGTCGCAATCTGCCCGAGACTTCATGAAAAAAATTGCCGGCAGAAGATTGTATTTTTTAAGAACCCGTAAGATGTCGCCCATGTTCGGCAGTCTGCCCGGTTCAGCCAGTTGCGGCTGGTTTTTACTCTGAATGAACGAGATTACTTTTTTATATAGAACCTGTTTTTTGTCTTTCCCAATGTGAATGGTTAAGGGGAAAAGTGTTCCGGATGGATGAAAAAAAAGAGGATAAAGGGGAACCGGCCTGTTTTTTTCTTCAATGATGATGCATTCTTTTTTTCTGATGGATACCAGCCATTTCGCAATTTTTCCCGCGTTTCCGATAGTTGCCGAGAGCATCAGCATTGGAATTCTTGGTGGGAGATAGATCATTATCTCTTCCCATACAACGCCTCTGTCCTCATCACCAAGGAAATGTGCCTCGTCAAGAATCACAAAATCGGTTTCAAGGTCTTTACCAAGATGCATGGCATCGTAAAGGTGGTTGCGAAGAATTTCAGTTGTTCCGACAATGATCTGGGCGTCCGGGTTCTCCTTGCGGTCTCCTGTCAGTATGCCGACATTTTCGGATTTGAATCTATTAGAGAGTTTTGCGTATATGTTGTTTGTTAATGCTTTCAGGGGTGAGGCATACCATGCACGACCGCCTTTGCTGTGAATTTTTGCGATGGCCTCTTCGGCAATCCATGTTTTTCCCGCACCTGTAGGGGCAGTTACCAGGCAATCACCCCTTTCTATTGCTGCAAGGGCATCAAGCTGGAACGGATCGGGCTGAAACGGCGCCTTTTCCGGAACTCCGATTTCTGAAAAGATATTTTTCAGTCTGGGGTCTGATCCGGGCTTGATTCTTAAAGGTTTTTTTCGATGTTTAAAGTTCCTGTTTTCTGCACGCCTTAAATCACGCTTTTTATAATGTTTTCTCATTCAGCCCATAATCTTTTTATGATTTCCTTTATTTCTGTTTTAATGTCGGTTTCAGTATCATAAGGCGAGATTCCCATTAGGTCAGCTTCTATCAGTGCATCATCATATCTAAGAAAACCCAGGAATTCAAAATCCGGCATGTTCGATTTCAGGAACTTTTCGTCCCTTGAAGTGCGAATTTTGTTGCCGATTATCGATACTTTATCCAGACGAATTTCAGAGGCAAGTTTTTTAATATTCATTGCGGTATCAATGCTTCTGCGTCCCGGTTCCACCACTACAAGAAGTTTGTCTACAGACTGGGCCGTGCCCCTTCCGAGATGTTCGATTCCTGCTTCCATGTCCATCACAACAACTTCGTTTCTGGCAAGCACTACATGGGTTATTAGCGCCTTAAGCAGAGTACTTTCAGGGCATATGCATCCTGCGCCTCCTTTTTTAACGCCGCCAAGACGCATCAGCTTGATATTTTCAAATTTTTTCGAAAGAGAATCCGGCAAGTCATCCACCTTGGGATTTAATGTGAAAAACCCGCCTATGGTTCCGGCTTTTGCCCCGGTTCTTTCAAAAATAAGGTCTTTCATTTCAGAAATCGGTACTATTTTATCGGCATCGGGTATGCCGAGGCCCGCAGCAAGGTTGGCATCAGGATCTGCATCGATGGCAAGTACGTGCTTTCCCATGTCGCTCATTGTTCTTATGAAAAGAGATGAAAACGTTGTTTTCCCAACACCGCCTTTGCCGCTTACGGCGATTTTCATTTATTTCTCCTTTTATAATGTTTGGTAAAATAAAAAAATATTATCACAAACAAGCATTTTTTACTACATCAGTTTAAAATAATGTCAATGGTCTGTCAAAGGCTTATCTGCCAAAGGTCTGTATTGACATATAAGTATAAATTGGTTATAGCCATTTTATATATCTTTCTTTTTCAATATTAATACAAGTCCTGCCACACAAGAGGCGTCAGATATCATGTCCCCAAAAAAAGGAGTTACAAAACCCCTGATTCTTGCACCTGCAGGGGGAAAAGAGTCTTTCCTTGCTGCGATTGCAGCAGGTGCCGATGCCGTCTACTGCGGATTGAAACGGTTTTCCGCCAGAATGGCGGCGGAGAATTTTACGGTTGAGGATCTTGTCCGTTTATCTGCACTTGCCCGTTCAAAGGGAGTAAAAGTTTATATTGCCTTGAATACCCTTATTAAACCGGATGAAATCGATATGGCAGGAAAACTCCTCGTGAATCTTTCCAAAACAGTGAACCCTGATGCCATTATTATTCAAGATCCGGCATTTGTCGGTCTTGCACGGCAGGCAGGATATCAGGGTGAACTTCACCTGTCGACCCTTTCAAACGTCACCTTTCCGAAAGCCCTGGAACAGATAAAAAAAATTCCAGGCATCACACGCGTTGTTATTCCTAGAGAACTGAATATAGATGAAGTAAAGGCATTTGCAGATGCATGTCCGACCAATATATCAATTGAAATTTTTGTCCATGGCGCTCTTTGTTACGGTGTTTCGGGCCGATGCTACTGGAGCAGTTTTTTTGGCGGCAAAAGCGGTCTCAGGGGCCGTTGTGTGCAACCATGCCGAAGGGTTTATGATATAAAAGGGGAAAAGAAAAGATACTTTTCCTGCCAGGATTTAAGCCTCGATGTCCTTGCAAAGGTGATTGCCGATGTGAAAAATATAAGCGCATGGAAAATAGAGGGTCGGAAAAAAGGGCCGCATTATGTGTATTACACTGTCAGGGCATATCGTTTG
>JAFDJC010000184.1 GCA_019307665.1 Deltaproteobacteria bacterium
AAGATGGCGGGCCGCCATGGAAATAAAGGTGTTGTCTCAAGAATTCTACCCCAGGAGGATATGCCGTATTTTGAGGATGGCAGATCTGTTGATATGGTTCTCAACCCGCTGGGTGTGCCATCACGAATGAACGTTGGGCAGATTCTCGAGATTCATCTCGGGAGAGCTGCAAAAGTATTGGGCGATCAAATCTCACAGTTGATTAAGGAGAAGAAAAATAGTGACCTGAGGCAAAAACTGGAGAGTATTTTTACAAGCGCTTCCGAACGGAAAGTCATCGATAACGTGAATGATGATGAGATTGTCAATTTTTCGAAACAGTATAGAGACGGCGTTCATATGGCCACACCGGTTTTTGACGGTGCCAAAGAGGAAGAAATCAAAAGTCTTCTGTCAGAAGCCGACGTGAACACATCAGGACAGGCGGTACTGTATGACGGCCGAACCGGTGAACCGTTTGACGGAGAAGTTACGGTCGGCACAATGTATATGCTGAAGCTCCATCATCTTGTAGATGACAAGATTCATGCACGGTCTATAGGCCCATATTCACTTGTAACCCAGCAACCCCTTGGAGGGAAGGCGCAATTTGGCGGGCAGCGTCTTGGAGAAATGGAAGTCTGGGCTATGGAGGCTTATGGTGCTGCATATGCCTTGCAGGAATTTTTGACGGTTAAATCAGATGATATGGCCGGCAGGACACGCATGTATGAAAAAATAGTCAAAGGACAGAATGTTCTTGAGCCGGGACTACCGGAATCATTCCGAGTGCTCAATAAAGAACTTCAGAGCCTTGGCCTTGATATAAACCTTCTTGAAGAAAAATAGTAAGGAGAAGGATTTGGAAACTATTTACGATTTCTTCGCAAAACCGAAAGACCCGAAAATTTATTCAGGAGTTCAAATTTCACTCGCTTCTCCGGAGCAGATCAGAAAATGGTCATCCGGTGAAATTAAAAAGCCTGAAACGATTAATTACCGAACCTTCAAGCCGGAGAGAGAAGGTTTGTTCTGTGCAAAGATTTTTGGTCCCACGAAAGACTACGAATGCAATTGCGGTAAATACAAAAGGATGAAACACAGGGGCGTCGTCTGCGAGAAATGCGGTGTCGAAGTTATCCAGTCAAAGGTTCGGCGTGAACGTATGGCGCATATCGGCCTAGTAACACCGGTGGCGCATATCTGGTTTTTGAAAAGCCTTCCCAGCAAAATAGGTAACCTTCTTGATCTGACGCTTAAAAATATGGAGAAGGTACTCTATTTTGACAATTTCATTGTTATTGACCCAAAGGATACGGGCCTTACTAAAGGACAGCTTCTTTCAGAAGAAAAATACCAGGAAGCACTTGATCTTTATGGGTCGGATTTCGAAGCAGGCATAGGCGCTGAAGCGGTTAAAACCCTTCTCGAACAGATTAATCTGGACGAACTTTATAAGGAACTTCGGGAAGAGATTAATAATACAGGTTCAGAGGCTAAACGGAAAAAATTTGCCAAACGTTTAAGAATTGTGGATGCATTTAAAAATTCCGGCATTAATCCATCCTGGATGATAATGGATGTTATTCCGGTACTGCCGCCTGATTTGCGACCCCTTGTTCCTCTTGAAGGCGGGCGTTTTGCCACTTCGGATCTAAACGACCTATATCGCAGAGTGATCAATCGAAACAATCGGCTTCGCCGTCTTGTTGAACTAAAAGCTCCTGATATTATTGTCCGTAACGAGAAGAGAATGTTGCAAGAATCCGTTGATGTACTTTTCGATAATGGAAGGCACGGTAGGGTCGTTACCGGGACAAACAAGCGGCCTCTTAAATCGCTTTCCGACACATTGAAAGGTAAACAGGGAAGATTCAGGCAGAACCTCCTCGGCAAACGAGTCGACTATTCCGGACGAACTGTTATTACCATCGGTCCGAATTTAAGGCTTCATCAATGCGGTCTACCCAAAAAAATGGCGCTCGAACTTTTTAAACCATTTATTTACCACCGCCTTGAGAGCAATGGTTTTGTTTCGACTGTCAAAAGCGCAAAAAAGATGGTCGAGAACATGACACCCGAGGTATGGGACACTCTTGATGAAGTAGTTAAAGAGTATCCTGTTCTTTTAAATCGCGCACCGACCTTGCACAGACTAGGTATTCAGGCGTTTGAACCGGTCCTGATCGATGGCAAGGCAATTCAGCTTCATCCTCTGGTCTGCACAGCGTTCAATGCTGATTTTGACGGAGACCAGATGGCGGTACACATTCCTCTGTCCGCTGAAGCACAAATTGAGGCAAGGGTTTTAATGTTGTCGAGTAACAACATTCTTTCTCCGGCCAATGGTAATCCGATAATTATACCCACCCAGGATATCGTCCTCGGCATTTATTACCTGACAAAAGCCACCTCAGGCGCCAAGGGTGAAGGGACATGTTTTGCCAATACAGGTGAGGTGAGAATCGCTTTTGATGCGGGTGAAGTAGACCTTCAGGCGGAAATAACATTGCGTATTGACGGCAAGATGGTCCAGACAACGGTTGGCAGAGTGCTTTTGTGGGAGATCGTACCGAAGGATCTTATTGCAAAGTTTCGGCATATAAAGTTTTCTGCAAAAAAGAAAGCCAAAGATGCAATAAAAAAGATTGAAAACGGCGCATCTTTTACCGAAATGATGGAGAAGTATGATGCTTTGCAAAATGGTAACCTGGGGTTGTTGAAAAAGGATGAATTGTCCGCTGCCTTCGGTTTTGATCGCCATACGGCGGAGTTCATTTTTTCTTTTGAGAAAGGAAAGGTAACCGATATCGTTGAAGCGGAGGATGGATATCATCTCTTCGAAATTGTAGATAAGGGACGGGAAATTCCTTTTGAAGTTGTCAACAAGGTAATGGACAAAAAAAATCTAAGAGACATGGTGGATTTTGCATACAGAAATTCGGGAACAAAAGCGACCGTCATTATGGCCGACAGACTGAAGGATATCGGTTATTGGTATGCGACAAAAGGGGGGCTTTCCATTTCTATTGATGACATGGTGATTCCTGCGAAAAAATGGGACATCATCAAAGAAGCTGAGCAAAAAGTGGAAAACATGTCTTTACAGTGGTCGGAGGGCCTGATAACCCAAGGTGAAAAATACAATAAGGTCGTTGACATCTGGGCAAAAGCCACTGATGAAATAGCCGATGCAATGATGGCATCCATGAAAGACACCTCAACGGATGAAAGCAGTACAACCGGGACGTTAAGTAAGAAAAGTAAACAACGCCTGAATTCAATTTTTATGATGGCTGACTCAGGGGCAAGAGGCAGCAAGGACCAGATGAGACAGCTTGCGGGAATGCGCGGCCTGATGGCAAAACCATCGGGTGAAATTATTGAAACACCTATTACCGCTAACTTCAGGGAAGGGCTCACAGTACTTCAATACTTTATCTCTACGCATGGAGCAAGAAAAGGTCTGGCTGATACAGCCCTTAAAACTGCAAATTCAGGTTACCTGACAAGGCGTCTTGCAGATGTTGCCCAGGACTGTAGCATAATGGAAAACGATTGCGGAACAATGTTGGGAATCGAAGTAGAAGCCCTGATGGAAGGCGGGGAGGTTATTCAATTCCTTGGAGAGCGTATTCTTGGAAGAACGGCTTTTGAGGATATAATTGATCCTTTTATTGACGAAGTTCTGGTTAAAAGCGGTGAAGAAATCAATGAAGATGCGGTGAAACTGGTTGAAGCTTCAGGTTTGACAAAAGTCAAAATCCGATCAGTACTTACTTGTAAAGCAAAGCAGGGTATATGTGCAAAATGCTATGGCAGAGATCTTTCTCACGGAAAGCAGGTAGAGCACGGCCAGGCCATCGGCATACTCGCTGCGCAATCGATTGGTGAGCCGGGCACTCAGCTTACAATGAGAACATTTCATATCGGTGGAACAGCCAGCAGAAGAGTTGAGCAGGCGGATATCAAATCCCGTGTGGAGGGAACAGTAAAGTTCGGTGATCTTAAAGGGGTTTTGAATGCTGATAACCAGTATGTTGTAATGAACAGACGTGGTGGCGAATTTACGATTGTCAGTGACGCGGGGAGAGAACGTGAGCGATGCCCGGTAATTTACGGTGCCACGATTACAGTCAAGGATAATCAGAAAGTCAAGCCCGGTGACCTGCTTGCCACATGGGATCCTTTTACAACTCCTATTATTACCGCGTTTTCCGGAACCGTTAAATTTGGTGATATCGATCCAGGTAAGACAGTACAGGAAAAAGTTGATCCTGTCACAGGTAAATCGAGCCGTACAATTATTGAGAGTAAAATTGCAGATGCGAGACCCAGGATTTCGATTAAGGACGAGAGCGGAAAAACAGCGGTGATGAAAGAATCATCTGATATTGCAAGGTATATCCTTCCTGTGGACGCTATTTTACTTGTTGAAGAAGGCGACCAGGTCAGGGCCGGTGATATTGTCGCAAAGCTGCCGCGAGCTACCACAAAAACCAAGGATATTACAGGCGGCCTGCCAAGGGTAGCAGAGCTCTTTGAGGTTAGAAAGCCAAAAGAAATGGCTGTATTGAGTCAGATTGACGGTTATGTATCGATTGCCAAGGCGACAACAAAGAAGGGAAAACAAAAGGTTACGGTAACCCCGGTCGATGTGGGTGAGAAGAAAGAGTATCTGATACCCAGAGGCAAGCATATAACTGTTTATGAAGGGGATTACGTGAGAGCCGGAGAACAGATTGTCGGTGGTGCGGCTAATCCCCAGGATATTTTGTCAATCAAGGGAGAGGTTGCGCTTGCCAGGTATCTTGTGGACGAAGTCCAGGAGGTTTACCGTCTTCAAGGTGTAAGAATCAATGACAAGCATATTGAAGTTATTGTACGCCAGATGATGAGGCAAGTGAAGATCCTGAATGCAGGGGATACGGAATTTATCGACGAAGAACAGGTGGACAGGATTCGTTTTGAAGAGACCAATATGGCGATCGTTGACAATGGCGGAAAGCCGGCTGTCGGTGAACCGCTAATTCTCGGAATTACAAAGGCGTCTCTTTCGACTGAAAGCTTTATATCGGCCGCCTCATTTCAAGATACAACAAAGGTCCTGACAAATGCGTCAACCGAGGGTAAAACTGACCATCTGCTTGGACTTAAAGAAAATGTTATAATGGGAAGGCTTATACCGGCTGGAACAGGCGTCAGGAAATACCGAGAGGTTGAAATAGGCATGGACCAGGAATCGAAAACCGAGGAACTTAGTGCCGGTTCTGCTGAGGAATAACCGTGTCTGAAGATGGGCGGAATAATATATAAAACATACATAAAATGCTTGACAATGCAGGACGGACTATATAACATCACAAATTTTTATATGCCTGTGCTGAAGATTTAATTGTACATGTAAAAGGAGTTAAAAAGGATTATGCCTACAATTAACCAGTTGGTTAGAAAGGGGAGAAAGCGGATTAAAAAGAAGGGGAGTACGCCTGCCCTGAAAAATGCGCCACAGAAAAGAGGTGTGTGCACTCGTGTATATACTTCAACACCCAAAAAACCAAATTCTGCTTTGCGTAAAGTAGCAAGGGTAAGACTGACAACAGGTGTTGAAGTATCAGCCTATATTCCGGGTGTTGGGCATAATCTTCAGGAGCATTCCGTTGTTTTGGTTCGCGGCGGGCGTGTGAAGGATTTACCTGG
Source organism: Deltaproteobacteria bacterium (assembly GCA_019307665.1). Classification (GTDB taxonomy): domain Bacteria; phylum Desulfobacterota; class Desulfobacteria; order Desulfobacterales; family SURF-7; genus JAFDJC01. The sequence goes on from JAFDJC010000184.1 coordinate 5,680, forward strand.
TGTAAGGTATCATATCGTGAGGGGCACATTGGACACGCTGGGTGTTGAGGATCGCAGGCAGGGCCGTTCAAAGTATGGGGCAAAAAAACCAAAGTAAAACAAAAATAAAACCAAGATAAAACCAAGATAAATAAATACGGTGTGATGTATGGCGAGAAGAAGAGAAATACCTAAGCGGCAAATTATTCCAGACGCGAAATATGACAGCAAACTGGTTTCAAGATTTGTCCACAGTATAATGAAGGACGGGAAAAAAAGTAAGGCACAATCGATTCTTTACGGCGCACTCAACTTGATAGGAGAAAAGACAGGGGAGCCGCCTCTTAAAGTATTTGAAAAGGCGATTGACACTATCCGCCCGGCCATTGAAGTAAAATCAAGGCGAGTTGGAGGTTCAACTTATCAGGTGCCGACTGAAGTTAGACCGGCACGGCGAACAGCACTTGCCATAAAGTGGGTGCTTACTTTTGCACGTAACAGGTCGGAGAAAGGTATGACACAAAAACTTGCGGCAGAGTTGATGGATGCTGCAAATCAGCGTGGTTCAGCTTATAAAAAGAAAGAGGACACCCATAAAATGGCTGATGCCAACAAGGCTTTTGCTCATTATCGGTGGTAACAATATATAAATTGCATAAACCGTTTTCAAAAGGAGGACGGCAAGATGGCTAAAGAAAAGTTTCAGCGGACCAAGCCCCATGTGAATGTGGGGACGATTGGCCACATTGATCATGGGAAGACGACGTTAACTGCAGCAATAACCA
>JAFDJC010000399.1 GCA_019307665.1 Deltaproteobacteria bacterium
TATAAATACTTAGCGTTTTTCGCCTGCTTTTTTTTATGTTGAAAGTAATATCCTTAAGCATCTATTCCGGCTCCTCCTGCAGATCACTTGCCCGTTCTTTCGCCAGCTTAAGAATTTCCGCACATATTTTTTCGTGTTTATCCGAAAGAGCGGGTATATCACAAAACTCAAGCTTGTCATCTAATGTTCCCTCAAGTTTTCTTACTTCAGAAGTTTTATCCCTCCAGAAATTTGGAATCCGTATTTTTTCTCTTAGTATTTTGACTATATCAATAACCAGATCTTTTATATTTGTATCACTTTCTATAAAAAAAGCCGTATCTTCGCTCAAAGGACCTTCTTTTTCTTTTTTAAACGCCGTTTTTACAATGTTCCGGTAAAAAACATCTTCAACATAATCAAGGCCGTCTGCAGGCTTGTGCTGTTTTCTTTTCATATCATCGCGAAGCTTCGCAAACTCTTCCGCGATAACATCCCAATTTCCTTTAAACCGTTTAAGAATGGCCTCCAGCCTGTCATTAAATTTGGTATAAAGTTCAGGGTCTGAAGAAAAATTGACTTTTATATGCCGTCTGATGGCATGCTCCATATCAGAAGCTTTTGCTTTTGGTGATTTTGAAAGTTTATCTAACTCTTCCGGAAAATCATCTGATAACAGGGAAACAGGCGGTATTTTGCTGTTTATACCCATGGACATAAGATGTTTATCGATCAGTTTTCTAACCTTTTCTCCTGCCCATTTCAGATCCATTGTCTCATCCTGATAACGGTTTCTGACTCTGATTAACAAATAGCCGAATCTTTTGGCGGGGATATAATATTTCTTTACCTGATCGATGTTAAACAGCAAGTCAAGACTGTCGAAAAAAGCTTTCAGATAAGTGTCAAACTGGGCTCTGAATCTGATTTCTTTGGCAAGGTCGATACAATTTTCCGCAAGTTCAAATTCCTCTTTTTTATCATCCATTTTTTGATTGATAAAATCTTCTATCCTGTTGATCCCGTTATCAGTAAAGAGCTGCAGCAGCCTGATATATCTGGACTCCAATATCGGAATTTCTTTGTTAATATCTCTAAAATACTCCAGAAACTCTTTCAGTTCTTTTTCATCTTCTTCAGCATATATGGCAAGGGCGTCTTTTAGGTGATTCGCAATACCAAAATAATCAACCACAATTCCGTGTTTCTTTATGGGACCCTTGGTCCGGTTAACCCGGGCGATTGTCTGCAGGAGGTCATGCTCCCGCATGTTTTTATCAAGATACATCACCTGTTCCACCGGCGCGTCAAACCCGGTAAGCAGCCTGTCGCAGACGCATAATATCGCGACACCGGTTTCAGGCTTTTCATAGTCAAAATCTTTTTTAAAATTTTCTATTGCATTGTGCTCCTTTGCTTTTTTTCTTGCCTGACTGATAAAGGCTTGTTCATTATTGTCCTGCATACTCACAACCGTGCATACCTCAATAAATTTCAGCTGCTTTATAAATTCATCATCCCGGTCATCACCGGTTTTTGCTGCTTCTTTTTCTATCTTCTTATTTATGGCCTCTTTGATCAGATACTCATATCTGGCAGCAGCCAGCACGGAACTTGCCACCACCTGTGCTTTAAAACCGTTGACCATTATCTCGGCCGTATAATGGTCAACAATATCTTCAGCGATTTTCCGCAGCCTGTCCATATTCTCAAGGTATGCCCGCATGGTGCCGTATCTTTTTTGTATTTCCAGCTTTTCTTCCTGCGAGCGCTCCCTGAAAACATCTTCAAACTCAGTATGAAACGCCTCCGCATCTTTAATCTTATCCTTGCTTGTCCTGCCGATGTAAACGATATCCAAAGTGGCGCGGTCGCGTACAGACTGTTTGATTTTATACTGGTCAATAAACTCCCCGAATCGTTCGTGGGTTTTCACCTTGTGCCGCTGGGTCAAAAGCGGCGTGCCGGTAAAGGCGATTTTTGCCGCTTTGGGGAATGCCGCAAACAGGTTGTCCCCCATATCTGCGCCCTGAGTTCTATGTGCTTCATCAACCAGCATCAAGACTCTGTCAGATTCATTTACAACCTCAAACGGTTTAAATTCAGGAACCTCACCCTCTTCAACATAGGCTTTAATAAGCACTTTAGAATGCCGGATCTCCTCTTCAAGAAACTTATGAACCATGACCATG
>JAFDJC010000185.1 GCA_019307665.1 Deltaproteobacteria bacterium
CTGCCCGCGTTGTGGGGAGTACAGTGCCTGCCTTGCCGGTCTATTTTTATGAAACCGGGTGAATCATCCCGCGCCGGCTGGTTGCCGTTGGCAACCTCGACAAGGTTTGGCTTGCAGTTCCCGAGGATGTTGCAGCGGAGGAACTGCAAGATGCTTTCCAAAGTTATTTCGGCGCAGAATGGGCCGAAGTCCTGGACGTCGCCGAGAAATCTTTTGCCTACAACGCTGCCAACAACGCCTACTTCGCCGTACGCGACCTGCGCCCGGTACAAAATCTGACCTTGGAGCAGCTTCTTGAAAAGAAAGGGATCAGCAAGACGCCGAATATTATCATTAGCTAGTGTCCTAATGATTGTGCGTTCTGTTGGAGGTCCTTATGCCTGATTTAACCTGCATATTCTGTGGCGGCCATGCTGAACTGCATGGTCGATGAGCGAATGCCAAAGTCATCTGCAGGTCATGCGGAATGGAAACTTGTCTGGATGCATATCGCGATCAGATAAAAGCCTGGATGGAAACAATCTGCGAAAAAACCTTTGGTGATTCCGAATCCAACTGATTTTACGATACAGCTGCGTATTGTGAGAATTGAGACCCTATGAAAATAAAGAAATAGCTCCAATTAATTTCTGGATTTGCCAGGTTGGGAGAAATGAATGTCAAAAGATCAATCAAAAATTGAAGTGAATACCCCTCCCCCGTCTGTTTCAAGAAAACAGGCCAATTATGCTCTGACCATACTCTTCATCGTGTTTGTTTTTAATTTTATTGATCGCCAGATACTTGCCATTTTACTTGAGCCAATTAAGAAAGACCTTCAGGTTTCAGATACTGCAATGGGATTTTTGACCGGAATTACCTTTGCCGTTTTTTATACTTTCTGCGGTCTTCCTATTGCGCGCTGGGCTGATAAGGGTAACCGTGGAACGATTATATCCATCGGTCTCTTTATATGGAGCCTGATGACAGCGCTTTCGGGAATGGTAACAAATTTCATTCAGCTTGCAGCCGCTCGTGTAGGCGTTGGTGTTGGTGAAGCGGCAGGAAGTCCGGCTTCCCACTCTTTAATATCTGATTTTTTCCCTCCGGAACGCCGGGCCACAGCTCTTTCGATTTTTAATATGGGGGCAAGTCTCGGGCTTTTTCTTGGAATTTTTCTTGGCGGCTGGATAGGTCAAGCTTACGGCTGGCGAATTGCTTTTTTACTGGTTGGCGCACCCGGAATAATACTTGCCCTAATAGTAAAGTTTACACTGCCTGAACCTCCCAGGGGACTTTCCGAAGTCCAGGATGGTGATGATACAATTTATACGGTCAAAGATGTTTTTAAATTTCTCTGGTCTTTGAAATCATTCAGGCACTTGACTATTGCCGCTTCTCTTTTTTCATTTGCCACTTATGGTTTAATCAACTGGACACCGGCGTTCCTTATGCGCGTCCATGAAATGAGTATGAAAGATGCCGCAACATGGTATGGACCGATGTTAGGTATTTCCAGTGGAGCCGGAATGCTTATTGGCGGTTTACTTTGTGATAAACTGGGAAGAAAAGATATCAGGTGGCAGCTATGGGTCTGTGCTATCGCCGGATTTGGAGCTGTCCCTTTTATTATGCTTTTCCTGTTCATCCCTACTCCTCTTGCCGCGCTCATATGCTACGTTCCTGCACTGATTTTCGGCGCTTTTTATGTGGGGCCTGTTTATGCCCTTGCCCAGAGCCTTTCAAAACTTCGTATGAGAGCAGTGGCATCGGCAATACTGATGTTTTTTATTAACTTAATCGGTCTTGGGCTGGGCCCCCAGGTAGTCGGTATTATGAATGATGTGCTGGCTTCTTCGTTCGGAACAGATTCAATCCGTTATTCCCTTTCTATTGTAGGAGTTACAAACATTTTGGCAGGCATACACTTTTTAAAGGCGTCAAAGCATCTTAAAAAGGATTTGGAGGCAAAGAACAGATAACTCAGAGGACGGAGGTCAGATGGCAGAGGACAGAGGACAGTAACCAGTGATCAGTGATCAGGTGCGGATATGGAGAACTGTTGGCGAAAACATGTAATTACTTTTACCGCCACCTTATTAATGAGCGGCGATGCTAATATTTCCGCCGCCAAGTGGCCGGCACGAGATGAAGGAATATTATAATGGTTGATACAATTGCGCCTATTCTTTTTATTGGTCTTATTATCCTCGTAATCATTGGCATAGCGTTACATTATACATTTTTAAAGAGACTGAGATATCAGTTCCCTGATATTTGGCAGGAACTCGGAAGCCCTACAATCTTCCTTAACAACTCCATACAAAACAGTTTGAAGACACAAGGCTTTTTGTGGAAAAAAAAGTATGCTGAATTAGCAGATAGTCAATTTGTTCGGCTATGTAATACATTGAGAATGGTTACTCTCTTCTATATTATTTATCTGGTGGTTTGCGTTTTTTTTGGGTTGCAATTTATTAAGACGATCTAATACATCTAACCAAATCATTTAAGCAGATCTGCTATAAACAGTCTCTCATGGAGGCCATACCGTATGACAACAACCTATTACGAAGACTTTGTACTCCACCAAAAGAGAACGGGAGGTGAGTATATTGTTAGCAAAAAAGAAGTGATCGAATTTGCAAAAAAGTGGGACCCTCAACCATATCACATAGACGAGACAAAGGCGGAGGCAAGCATTCATGGCGGCGTTATCGCATCGGCAACACACACATTAGCGATTAGTTTCCTGCTGCGCCATCAAATCGAGGGCAATGTTGCCGACGTCGCCGGCCTCGAGCTTGATGAAATGCAATTTCAAAATCCGGTCCGGCCCGGAGACAGGCTATCTGTCACCATAGAATATGTAGAGAGGCGGGACTCACGGAAAAAACCGGACCGAGGAATAGTTGCCAGGGTAATCGAAGTCAGGAATCAAAAGGCTAAAACGGTCTGCAAGTACAAAGATGTGTTCCTTGCGCTAAAAAGGCCGCGGTGAATGGGTCGAGCTGAAGCCAAATTGTTATGCATGAAAAACCCTACACCCCTTCCCCTGTGTGTAGGGAAAACCCTTCAAAAAATCATTTAGGCAAAACCTCTCTATTCATTAAAAATCTTTTGATATTTATAGCATAGCACAATTCGCATAATTTGGCATAAATATTGCTTATATAAATAAGCCTTGTTTCAGTAAAACTATATCAATTTGGATGCTAAGGGCTCGCGCAAAAATAAATTCACAGAGGTGGGGGTTAAATGTGTCATGTATTCAGCCGATCTGATAGAACAAAACCACAGGAATAGCAGGACTATTTCGAGGATTTTGTGAAGGAAGAGCGACTGAAGATATGATACAGTTAGCACTCAGAATGTGAATTTATTATTGCGCGAGCCCTAAGATCTAACACAGGAGAAAAAAATGGATCATGCTTCTCAAGGGACAAGGGAATGGATTGATTTTTTCATAGCCATAGGCGCCTGGGTAATTTCAATATTTACAGTGATTTCACTATTTAGGGTTCTCATTATCCCGTAATATAACGGTTTAAATAAAAGCTCACATTTCTCACCAGTTCCTTCCGGTGCTGAGTTCCGAGATGCGGAATTAAGACCTCTCATCTCTCTCCGACTCCCCGGTCCACCCTTCTCAGTTTCAACCCTACTGCCATTTTTCCGCCCCCTGCGTCATTAATATCATTGATTCCACCGTGCTAGTAGAATATATTATAGGAAGTATTAACGAGCATCTTTCGTTCTACCCAACATTTCTCACCAGCCGCTTCGGCGGCCGCCGAAAGATCAACCGGGTCATTGACCTATTGGGATTAATTTCATCCCATAAGCTTCTGTTATTATTCAGGCCATATAATATGGAGGATACATGAGCGATAAGAAAACCGGCGAAGCATTTATATTGGGCATGCTGTTATGCATTGGCCTGGTTGCACTCGGGCTCTTCATTTCCAGCAGCATAACAAAGGTAAAAGCGCTGGACAGAACTGTCACGGTAAAGGGTTTGTCGGAGCGGGAAGTCCCTGCAAATAAAGCGATCTGGCCAATAAAATTCAGTGAAGCTGACAATGACTTAAGCAATCTGTCCTCTGTTCTTCAAACCAAGACTTCTTTGATTACTGAATTTCTCAGAAAAAACGGCTTTAATGAAAACGAGATATCCGTATCCGCGCCTGCGATTCTTGACCGGCAGGCACAGGGATATGTTGATCCCAACAAGGTCAAATTCAGGTATTCAGCGAATTCCACAATAACCGTTTACACGGAAGATGTAGATTCTGTCAGAAATACCATGAAAAAGCTGGTGGACCTCGGGAAACACGGAATCGCAATCGCAGGACAGGACTATCAGACCAAGACAGAATATCTGTTTACAAAACTCATTGATATAAAACCAGAAATGGTAGCAGAGGCAACAAAGAATGCCAGAGAAGTAGCCATGAAATTTGCAATGGATTCAAACAGTAAGCTTGGAAAAATCAAACGCGCAAGCCAGGGTCAGTTTTCGATTAGAGACAGGGACAGCAATACCCCTTATATAAAAAAGGTAAGGGTTGTTTCGACGCTGGAGTATTATCTCTCAGACTAGTTTGTTTCCATCCAGAAATGGCTATTTTGTCCAATCTCTGCGTTATGCGAAGTCCCGCCATGGCGGGATTAATCCTCGAAATATTCCTATATATTCCTGCGGTTAAAATCTTCGCATGCCTTGACCTTGAACAAAATATTTCATTTCTGAATTGGAAACTATCTAGAATTTATATTTGTTTATGGATGAACATTAATTTGTATTCGTTCGGAAATTTATCACTTTATGGCCTTACGTCGGGAGTGGAAACATAAACGACTGGTCCGCTCGGCACACAAAACCCCATGAACGTTATTTTCTTCATCATTGTCCTGATCGCATTTCTCTCTGCCGGATGGCTCCATATCAGCTGGGTTCCCGGCAATGGGGATATTTCTCCCATGGAAGTCCTGAGCAAGGCCATGGTGGAATCGGCTACCGGTTCCGTTGAACTTGCTTTGGGCCTTGTGGGAGTGATGACTCTTTTTCTGGGGTTGATGAAGGTGGCGGAAGCAGGAGGGATGCTCACCTTGCTGGCCCGACTCATCCGCCCCCTGATGGTGCGTCTGTTTCCTGACGTGCCTCCGGACCATCCGGCCATGGGAAGCATGATCCTGAACATGTCGGCCAATGCCATGGGACTCGGGAACGCGGCCACCCCTTTCGGCATACGGGCCATGCAGGAACTTGACAAACTGAACTCGCGCCACGGGACAGCCACCGATTCGATGGTCCTGTTCCTTGCCATCAACACCTCCAACGTGACCCTCCTGCCCACAGGGGTCATGGCCATCAGGGCTGCCGCAGGCTCCGTTGACCCGGCAGGAATCCTTCCTACCACCCTTTTCGCCACCATATGCTCTACCATCACGGCCATCTTTGCAGCAAAGTTTTTCAGCCGACTGGCCAGGCGGACACGCCCTGATGAGATTGAAGATACCGAAACCCCAGGTGCGTCACCCTCTGAAAAAGATGCACCAACCGAAGAATCCACAGACGGCTACCCCGTGTGGGTGAGCGGAATCGCCATGTGTGTGCTTTTTTCACTGATTCCACTGACCATCCTTTACGGCAGAGCCATATCCCCATGGATTATCCCCAGCCTCATGCTCGGATTTCTTGCCTTTGGAATCATCAGGAGGGTAAAGATCTACGAAGTTTTCGTGGAAGGGGCAAAAGAAGGGTTCCAGGTCGCCATCAGAATTATTCCGTTTCTAGTGGCCATTCTTGTGGCAGTAGGCATGTTCCGTGCCAGCGGCGCCATGGAGTCCATGGTAAGCGTACTCGGGGTCTGGACTCAAAAAATAGGCCTGCCCGCAGAGGCCCTGCCCATGGCGCTTTTGCGCCCGCTTTCCGGATCAGGCGCCTATGGAATAATGGCATCGATCATCAATGACCCGGCCATCGGCCCTGACAGCTATACAGGCTACCTGGTATCAACACTTCAGGGGTCAACCGAAACCACATTTTATGTACTTGCCGTTTATTTCGGAGCGGTTCAAATACGGCGCATACGCCATGCACTGCCGGCGGCGCTTACTGCCGATTTTGTAGGAATCATGGCTGCAGTCCTTATCTGCTCTTTTCTCTACGGATGAAGCGTTTACCCGATAGTCAGTGGCATTAACTGAGGCGTACGGTTTAAGGTACACGGTACAAGGTATAAGGTATTGGGTTTAAGGTATAAGGTAAAAAAGGGAACCGCTTCGCAACCATTTGAGACTTCTCGCGAGCAAAAAAATTGAACTTTTTCTTAACTTATTGACATTGGTTTGGGTTTACCCAGAGGAAAAGGAAGATATCGCCACGTCTGCATTATGCTTTTAAAAGAACGAAGGAGGAAATAATGGCTAAAGCAAAGGATATCATGAC
>JAFDJC010000186.1 GCA_019307665.1 Deltaproteobacteria bacterium
GAAATAGATGCAAAATCGATATCAACATCATCGAGTTCCTTCTTAATAGGTGCAACATCTGCTGCAGAGCCGCCATCCATCACCAAATCGATAAACGATTTGACCAGTCTGACCGATTCAGGATGTCTCATAAAAAGCAGGTCGGAACCTGCCATAAGATAAGTGACAGCACCTACTGCTTCCATAAGGATCGGACGTTTTTCAGGATCGCCAAGTTCCGGAGCTTCATCAACAGGCTGTTTCGCTTCCTTACATTTCCAGACTTCGTTTCCGAGATTGTTTATCATCGGGAACTGAAGCTTGTCATCACCCTGTGCCATGGCTGCCATACGGAGACGTTCCATTACGGAATATGAGTATTCCATCCCGTATCCAACGCCACCTGTGGTCGGATCTACAAGAATGCGATCCATCGGCATGCCAAGGTTTTCAAGAAGAATATTAACCTGTTTCGCAAGGTTTACATCGATGGGAGATGATGAAATAAGCGTATGCCCGAAACCCATGGCAGAAGCTCCGATACCCTTATGGTTTGCATCTTCAACCGGCCCTATAATCAGGTTTTCGCCTTCACAATCTTCAGATATTTTTTTTAAAACTTCTTCATCCTTTTCGATGTTTGTACATCCCCAGATAATAAGCGGAACATCTATTGCTTTTAGTACTTTTTTTACAGTTGCCACGGCATCTTCAGGGCCGGCATTTTTATCGTTCGGATCGATACTTTTAAGCTGGAGTACTATAGCATCAGCGCCGAACTCTTTTACACATTTTTTTGCCCATGCTGCCGGATCAGAAACAACATCTTTGAAATGGGAGAGGGCAGCCTCAGCCCAGTCTTCAGGTTCCATGTCCCATACTTCCATTGCAATTTTGGGCTTGTTGGGCATGTTTCCTTCAAACTGATAAAACGGATAGCATGTCTCGCCTCCGAGGGTGATTGCATTATCACCTTTTCCAATAGTTATTTCCTTTATGCCGCCGGCATAGGATTCTTTTACAATTTCGAAGCCCAATGTTACCTCCTTATCGTAAAAAACGATTATAATTGTTGAAGGTTATTGTATTGACAAAATCCGTCGCGCCACTCGACAGATCATCTTTTACCAAAATGAAATCATTCCCCCCTTTCATAATTTTTTTATAATTTCTATCATTTTTTATTATTTCTATAACAATATAGTCAGTATATCCGGTATCATCTATTTAGAAAAATTGACAAACTATCTTTTTACATGGACATAGTATGTTTGTCAATAGGATCTCCTCTCCTCAAGGCGTTTTTTCAATTTCGGGAAAAGGTTCATGTCTGTGTGCGGCAGGAAGAGCGCTCCCATATATTTGTCCATATATGAAGCTGTTTCAGAAAGTTCAAAGTTTGTCATCATCTGGGTCACTTCTCCTACATCCTTCCTGATTCTGTTGGTCAGCGAGCTCATTTTAGCGCCCATGAGCGAGCCGTTTCCCACAAACGTCACTTTGTCAGGATCGATTTCAGGCAGAAGACCTATGACCATCGCCTTTTCAAGATCTACATAACTGCCGAACCCGCCGGCAAGAAATATTCTGTCGATTCCTTCAATACTTAAACCAACTTCCTCCAGAAGTGTCTGGCAGCCGCTGAATATTGCTCCTTTTGCCCGGATCAGATTATCAATATCGATTTCGGTAAGGACAACATCCCTGTCAATCTGGGATTCATTTTCCCAGGTGATTACATATTCCCACACATCATCGGTTTTCCTTATTCGCGGTGTTTCAAGGTCGCGGTTGAATTTTCCCTGGTTGTTGATGACACCCATTTCAAACATGACAGCCACCATGATAATCAAGCCCGAACCGCAGATGCCTTTTGGCCTGACGTTTCCTATGGTCATAGTCATCGGCTCATAAGTAACCGGGTCTATGGAGAAATCTTCAATAGCCCCTTTTGCGGCACGCATGCCGAATTTGATTCCCCCGCCTTCAAAGGCGGGTCCTGCAGAACAGGCGGCACAGGCAAACCAATCTTTGTTGCCGATGACGATTTCCGCATTTGTTCCGATATCTATATAAAGAGTAAGCTCTTCGGTTCTATACATGCCTGATCCCATGACACCGGCAACAATATCTCCGCCCACATAACTCGATATCTGAGGATAGACGAGGGCGGTTACATGGTCACTTAAATCCATGCCAAGGTCCTTTGCACGTATGGGGGGATAGAGTGTCGCCGCCGGCACATACGGTGATCGCCTGATATATCTGGGGGTTACTTCCAGAAGTAGCTGGGTCATGGTTGTATTGCCGGCAATTGTAATGGTCGATATTTCATCAGGATCTATCCGGGCTTTTTTTATTATTTTCGCTATAACTTTGTTAATGGTTCCTATGACAACGTCATGGAGCTTTTTCAGCCCTCCTGGCTTTTCAGCATATACAATCCTGGTTATAACATCTTCTCCATAGCTGATCTGTCCGTTAAAGTCGCCGTGTTCACCAAGGATTTCCCCGGTGATCAGGTCGAGAACCTGGCCGTAAATGGTTGTTGTGCCGATATCCATTGCAATGGCATAATTCCGGTCTGTGGTATCGCCCGGCTGTATATTTATGATACGGGTCTTTCGTCCTTCACGCACCGGTCGTTCAAGGGTGGCCGTTACCTTAAAGTCATTCTCCCTCAGAATATCAGGAATTTTTCTGATAACAGGGAGAGTAAGCTGCAGCCGGCTTTCATTGTGGTTAAGCTTAAGAAAGCTTATCAGTCGGGTTACGTCCGGCAAATGATCTTCAGCATTTGGAGGGGGGAGCTCCAGGTACTTTTTTTCCACAGGTGGAACAAACAGTCCCTTTTCCTTTAGATCATCAAGATTCATCTGTTCGATTTTCGCAGTGTGACGCGGAGTGCTTTGAAGGTTAAGAACACTCACATCGATGTCGGATTCAATTGGTATACGGACCGTCAGATCGCTCTTTACACGTGAGAGGCATGCCAGTCTGTAACCTTTTTCTATATCTTCGTTGCTGAGTTTTTCGGAGACGCCGCCTTCAACTTTACCTTCCTCGATTAGAACACGGCATTTGCCGCATACACCTTCGCCTCCGCAGGAAGCGTTGATGTGGACCCCGGCTTCCATTGCAGCACGGATAAGGTTTTCTCCATCCGGTACTGAAATTTCTTTATTGTGTGGTAAGAATTTGATTTTAAACATAATTTATTTCCCTTTGAAAATCTCGGCAGGGTAAAGCGATTAATTACCTGATTCAAATATATTTTTCAAGGTAAATTCAAATTATAAAACAGATTAATTATGAGCATATGTTCATAACGCCAAACAATAAACATTTAGCCCAAAGCTGTCAAGGAGATATTAGGCAATACAAATTTCTTGATATTTAAAAAAAACTGATTATACTATAATTCAAGATATTTTATAATAAGGGAGAAACAAAACAATGCCGGTTTATGAATTTGAATGTCCCAAAGGAACGGTAACGGAAAGAATAGTAAAGGTAGGGACTGATACAATAGATTGCCCTGAATGCGGGGAAAAAGCAAAAAAAATCATCTCACAGTGTGCATTTGAGCTTAAGGGTGGCGGATGGTACGCAGATGGATATTCATCTAAAAAAAGTTAAGGAGTTATAAATGCCTATATATGAATTTTCCTGTAAAAAATGTAATCATCAGTTTGAAGAATTGTTTCTGAGTTCGACTGATGATCATATACCGGAATGCCCGGAATGCAAAAGTAAAAGAACTGAAAAGCTCATTTCTGCAGGTAGTTTTCGGCCTGCCGGAATCCCCACAGGTTCCGGCGGATTCAAGCCGCCCGCATGCGCGCCTTCAGGCGGTGGCTGAGGGATATAATACTTTTACCCCGGAGGGGCAAAAACAACCACCACCAAATCGAAGAACACCCTGCCTATCAATTTTACGAATCCTTGCAGGTCTTAACCCAAGTTCGACAGCTATTTTTTATAAATTTAATAAATACGGTCTGTTAAACGAAAATATCCGATTTTTTCCTCACTATATTTTATTTACATTCGAATATATATTGACAAAAGCATATAGATCATATAAGTTGGCTGCAAAAAGTATGAAAAATAAGATTTTATTCTCCCTTAAAGTATTATGGAGGGTATTTATGGAGCGTTTAGCATATCAGCAGCTATTGTCCTGGAAAACATCTATTCGGCGAAAACCCTTGCTACTACAGGGAGCAAGGCAGGTGGGAAAAAGTTATCTCCTGGAGAACTTCGGTCAAAGGGAATTTAAAAATTATCATGTTTTCAATTTTGAATTGGACCGCAGGTTGGCGAGAATTTTTTCACAGGATTTTGTTCCTGAAAGGATCTTGACAGAGCTTTCACTACATCTGAGTGGAAAAATCGACCCGAAATCCGATTTAATAATTTTCGATGAGATCCAGGAATGCCCCAGGGCTATCACCAGTTTGAAATACTTCTGTGAAAAAATGCCGGCACTGGCGTTGTGCTGCGCCGGTTCTCTTCTTGGTGTTAAACTTTCTCCAGAACCGTTCCCGGTTGGAAAAGTTGAGTTTCTTAATCTGTATCCTTTGAGTTTCGAAGAATTCCTTTTAGCGCTGGATGAACAGATGCTGCTGGAACGACTCAATTCCGCCCTTAACACAGGCATGCTCCCCGAGATGGCCCATGTAAAGCTTTGGGAAAGGTTAAAAGAGTACTTCGTCGTCGGCGGCATGCCTGAGGTTATATCGACCTATATATTACAGCGCAAATTCCGTGCAGAAGCCATGCGGGAGGCAAGAATTATACAGGCTGGACTCGTAGAAAGTTACTACAAAGATTTTGCAAAACATTCGGGAAAATTGAACTCGATCCATATCGTATCGGTTTTCGAAAACGTCCCAATGCAGCTTTCGAGAAATATTGAAGGCTCAGTCAAACGATATAAGTTTAAAGAAGCTATTCCGGGAAAAAGGAGCTTTGCCGAACTTCAAGGACCTATCACATGGCTTGAGAAAGCAGGCCTTTTAATCAAGGTGAAGGTATGTAACAGAGCCGAATTGCCCCTTGAAACGTTCTGCAAGGAAAATCAGTTCAAATTATTCCTGTTTGACATCGGGTTACTCAGCAGTATGCTTGCACTTTCTCCCGAAACAGTCTTGCATCAGGATTACGGAATAACCAAGGGCTATTTTGCTGAGAACTTTGTTGCACAGGAGTTTGTTGCCGCTGGAAATAAACAGCTTTACTCCTGGACTGAGCGGAATTCGGAAATAGAATATTTAAGTGTAGTAAAAGAAAATATTATTCCTGTAGAGGTCAAGGCAGGATCAAGAACACGAGCCAAAAGCTTGCAACAATTCCTCATTAAATACAAGCCTGAAAGGGCAGTCAAAATATCAATTAGGCCCTTGAAAATCAAAGACGGACAAGTAATACAAAATATTCCGATCTATCTGACGGGAAGAATTGGCGCTTTATCCGGTTAAAAACGGACCTTCATTCGCTCTTTGAGCAGTGTGTAACGCTTCAGAGTTTTATCGTTTTTCACTCCAATGGCAAGCGCCTTGCGTGACCCTACAAGAATCACAAGTTTTCGACCGCGCGTCACAGCAGTATAAATAAGGTTGCGCTGCAGCATAATATAGTGTTCTGTGAGTATCGGTATGATAACGGCAGGATATTCCGAGCCCTGGGATTTATGTACTGAAATTGCATAGGCAGGGATAATCTCATCAAGATCCTGATAATCATAAGGTATTTCTTTGTCGTCAAAGGAAATAACAACTTCCTGATTTTCAGGAATAATTTTAATGATTTTGCCGATATCACCGTTAAAGACTTCTTTGTCATAGTTGTTTTTGATCTGCATAACTTTATCGTTTACAAGGTACTGCCTGTTTCCGTGTATAACAACTCCATCACCCGGGTTCAGGCTTTCGCCTGGGTTCAGGTTTTTCTGCAGCTCACGGTTAAGGTTTTCGGCACCTGTCAAACCTTTGTGCATGGGTGTCAGAACCTGTATATCCTCAACAGGGTCAAAGCCGAATTCTTTAGCTTTAGGGATGCGTGTTTTCACCAGCTCGAGAATAGTTGCCAGGGCTTTTTCCGGGTCTTCTCTGGCGATAAAATAAAAATCAGTGTCGTGCCGGTCGTTTTGCAGCGGAGGTAAAACTCCTTTGTTAATCAAATGAGCATTTAAAATGATATCACTTTTGCGCGCCTGCCTGAAAATTTCATTTAATTCCACCACGGGAACCGTACCAGATGAAATGATGTCCATGAGGACATTTCCGGCACCCACAGAAGGCAGCTGATTCACATCTCCCACAAGAATAAAGGTTGATTTTTTGGGTATTGCTTTCAGGAGATGGTGCATCAGAACCGTATCAATCATGGATGCCTCATCTACAATCAATAGATCGCATTTTAACGGATGCT
>JAFDJC010000400.1 GCA_019307665.1 Deltaproteobacteria bacterium
GTCATTCCGGCACGCTCTTAAGCCGGAATCCAGCTTTTTTAATCAAATTAAGGCCTGGATTCACACCTTTGGCGCACTTCGCCCGCCAAGAGCATGCGGGCTTTAGTGCACCAAAGGTGTGAATGACATTTTGCGGACAGACACTACTTAGGGCATTTAACAATACATTTTTCATTTTTTAAAATGAAAGATAGAATTCCAGTGTTCAGCGTATACCGATTGTTCGTAGCTTTTTCGATTTTTGATCCTGTGAAATAATCCTTTAAAGATTAAATATTCGATGAGCTATGCGTTATTATAGCACCCTTTTTAAAAGTAATTTATTAAAAATTTCACCCTGAAAAAGCTACGAACCCTTGCATCCTGAAAGAGCATGAGTTCTATCTTACATTTCAAAGAAAAAGATTTTAAAGCCACATTTAAATAGTTAAAAAAAGCCCTTAAAAGGGCTTTTTCATTGATCAAAAAATATGGTAACAGATTAATTTCCGGCGAGAAATGAACAAACCGCTTTTTGACCGCTCATACTCTTGATCTGGAAGATATATACCCCGGCCGCTACAGATTTGGTGTTATACTTGATTGTGTAGGGTCCGGCGGAAAAGTGTTTTTGAGTCAAAGCATTGATTTTTCTGCCGTTAAGTGAATAAATTGACATCTTATAGGTGCCGTCAACAGGGATAGAAAGCTTTATGCGATTGTCCGGTAACACATTGATAGATAAGGAGTTAACACTGTTTTCCACAGGGGTAATCTGCACATAGGTGTTGTCATCAAGGGCAACTGGGTGCCTCATCCATTTAATTATATCATCAAATCGCACTATCCGTACATCCGGTTTTGTTAATGCATAATCAATAAAATCGGTAATCGCTTTTCTGCGTGAAGAGCAGGTGGAACTGGTGAGACCTTCAAAGTAGGTGTTATTCGTGGCATAGTAATCCGAATGGGTCCCAATAAGAAAAGGGCAGCGATTGGAACTCATGTGGAAATCAAGGCTAGTTTTAAGGGTGTTGCAAAAACTGCTGCCGCTTGCACCGCTTGTCCATGCATTGTAATCAAATCCGGTTTCGCCGCCAGGGAACTGGTGGACCGGCATCTCCCACATACCCGGGTAACTTTTAGTCAGGGCGCCAAAGGAGGAACTGTGCCACCCATTTTCCAAAGTATAAGGCCAGACAAATTGACCTTCCGGAGTTGTGTTGTGATGTTCCACTGTGCAATCATATAAAAACTTTCTTGCATATACAGCATCAAACACGGAAAGTACTAAGGCAAGCTGGGGAGTGCGAAAACCAACAACCTCACTTGTTGGAATGCCGATGAATTCCAAAGTACTGTCACAACGCCGAATTTCATTCACCGGATCAATAGCTACATGGCGCCAGGTATGATTTCCGATCTCATGGCCTTCATCATATGCTCTTTTCCATGTAACATATACCTCCTCCGGTGGATCGTCTGCATCAACCAGTCCTTTCATAAAAAAAGTATTGAGAACCGGCGTGCGGTCAAAAGTTGCAGCATTGCCTATACCGGCCGGGTTCTTCTTGTCCTTAAGATAATCAAGTATCCAGTTCATACCGTCAGCATACTGGTTGTCATCCCAGCCGAACGCAATAAACATGGGTACTCTGTTCATTGAGAGACCGCCCGGCGGGTTATATGACCCTGGACAAACATCCTGGGAAAAGCAGAATGAGATGATAGATAGAAGCAGAAAAACTGAAATCTGTTTTGTACGCATAATGATCCCCTCTCTATTGTCTCTCTCCATTATATAATATAAAGCAAATAAATGGTTTTTATTAATTAAAAACTGGTAAAAAATTGATATTTATCTACCGCAGTCATCTTTTCGGCTGTAATGAAAAGCTAATAAACGTATACCTTATTGATTATATATATTATTTACCACACTATGAGTAGAAATTCAGTCATACAACAACCGTTTATGCTCTATAAGGGGCTCCCCCGGGACATATTCTTTATCTTTATAGCCCGCATAGTATCGAGTGTCGGTCATTTCGTCTTCCCCTTCATGACACTGGTACTCACCGATAAAATGGGCCTTTCTGCAAAAGAGACCGGTACTTTCATGCTGATGACGACTTTTGCCTTTATTCCTGGATCATTACTGGGCGGAAAGCTCTCGGATACT
>JAFDJC010000401.1 GCA_019307665.1 Deltaproteobacteria bacterium
AAAAGCATTCAGTCATAGTAAACTATGTTCCTGACAATGTTTTCGGCAAAACAACGCACATTCCTTATAAAAAAAATGATCGTCAGGGAGGCGATTACAGTCTGACGGCTACAACAGAATAAAATGGACATACCGGATCACTCGTTTATTCTTTTGATTTGTATTTTTCTTTCAGCATTCTTCTCAGGAATTGAAACCGCCTTTGTATCCCTTTCTGATATCAGAATTCAGCATCTTTTAGAGGAAAAAAAGCGTGGTATCAGTCTTGTCAAAACACTGAAAGACAATTATCAACGGTTGATTATTACCATCCTTGTGGGCAACAACCTTGTCAACATTGCCGCTTCATCCATTGCTACTTCCATTGCCATCGATGTATTTAAATCAAATGCTATTGCCATCGCTGTGGGTGCCATGACACTGGTGATCCTTATTTTCGGAGAAATCATACCTAAAAATATCGCCATTGCTAAAAACGAAGTGATCGCTGTTGCATCTGCGCCCATTATCCAGGCGTTGCAGTATATCCTTTTTCCAATTATCAAACTCCTTGAGCTGTTTACGCTTTTTATTTCAAAACCGTTTGAAAACCAACAGGAGCCGATCATTACAGAGTCAGAAATAAAGACAGTTGTCAGCCTGGGTGAAGAAGCGGGAGAAGTGGAAGAAGATGAACGTATCATGATTCATAATATTTTCCGCTTCAGTGATCTCCAGGTTAGTGAAATCATGACGGACCGGACCCAAATTTTTTCCATCGACGCTGGATCAAACTTGTCTGATGTCACCCATGAAATCATTCAAAAAGGTTTTTCCCGCATACCGGTTTACAATAACGACCCGGATAATATAGCCGGTATTCTTTATACAAAGGATATTTTAAAGGCATTTTCTTCAAATGAAGATAACACTGAAATTAAAAATTTGGTACGACCGGCCATGTTTATAGCAGAGACAATGCTCCTTGACGACCTTTTGCAGGAGTTTCAAAAAGAAAAGATCCATATTGCACTTGTGGCAGACGAGCATGGAGGAATCAGCGGTCTTATTACCATTGAGGATGTTCTGGAAGAAATTGTCGGTGAAATCTATGATGAAACCGATAAAGAGCATAATATGATACGGAAGGTAGAACACTCAAAAAGCATCGTCAAAGGTGAAGCTGAAATAGAAGACGTAAACCAGAAACTGAGCCTCAACCTTGATGAACAGGGAGACTACGAAACCATATCCGGGTTTATCCTTTCCCATTTAAGACACATTCCGGAAACCGGCGAAGAACTTAAAATTGACAATGTGGTTATTCGAATTACAAAAGCCGATGAAAAGCGTATTGTTGAAGTCGAAATAGAAAAAAGATTGGATATCGAAGAAAGCAGTCCATAAGGCGTGTTAAGGCACTTCTCAATAAGTCATGAAATTATTCCAAGCTTCTTCAGACGATATGTATAAATACAAACAACAAGGGCCATTCCCATACCGACAATCACTCCGAACATGCTTCCTGTGTTCAGCTGAACTGCGAAGCCTGTAGTAACAAAGTGTCGGAGAATGTTTATTATGTTAAGGATGATTGTGCCGGAAAATATGTAGAATGATAATTTATGAAGCATTAGCAGGGATAAGCCGCCTGCAATATTTGCAGCAGGGATAAGGCCGCACATGCTCCATAACATGGAAGCTTTTCTAAGCGTTGCAAGCTGTGCAGGCTCTGCGGGAATTATTCCAAAATGTATCTGATAAACGGTCAGGAGGGTCATTGTCCCTGAAAAAATATAAAACAGGGAAATAATCCAGACCCAGAACGGACGCTTCTTTCCTGATTTTTTTTGAATGTTCATTCGGCCATTGCCCCGAATATTCATAATCCTGTTAAACTATTTTTTATTTGTCGTCCTTATCCATAATCTTTTTTGCAGTATCAAATTCACCTGCTTCGGCAAATGTGGCTGCCATAAAGCTTTTATCGATTGTGCTTTTATATGCTTTTTTTATTTTATCAATCAGTGTATCGAGCTCCACGGGTTTTTGAAAGTATCCAAAAGCGCCGAGTTTTTTAGCCTCCTCTTCATGCTTATCAGAGCCATGGCCGGTCTGAATAATAACCTGAACCTTAGGATAGTTTTTCTTGATTCGA
>JAFDJC010000187.1 GCA_019307665.1 Deltaproteobacteria bacterium
TAAATAAGCGTTCAGCAGCACTGCACCCCAAGAGTATTTGATTCGCGACACATCAAAAAACCTACACATTTGGCATTTGTCTCTATTCGGGATTAGACGAGTTGTGCCAGAAACTTTATTGCCGGCAAAAAATGAATATTGTTTTTGTCCAGAATGTCGTCTTTTCCTGTGAGGTCTATTTGTAAAGCCTCTGCCTGTGCAAAACGCTGTTTAAGGTATTTTAGCGAGCGGCCGGGGTTGTTGCGCCGCGACGTTTTACATTCAATGAACTGCAGAGGTTTTCCATCCTCCATAATCACAAAATTTACTTCCCGACGATCGATATCGCGAAAGTAACGCAGTTCCAAATCCCGCCCCTCAGTATCCTGGAGAAAATGGCACCATTTAAGAAGGTGACAGGCCACCAGATTTTCAAAGCGGGCCCCGGGGTCTTTGACCACAGTCCAGTCAAGATGGTAATGCTTGGCTTCTTTTTTCACCGCCCGTATTAACGGGCTGCCAAAAGGATAAATTCTGAAAAGCATGTAGAGGTTTTCAAGAATTTGCACCCACCTGGCCACTGTCTGATGAGCAACTTGGAGGTCTTCTCTTAAACTGTTAATGGATAACGGTGATCCCACCAGATCCGGAAGCCTCAGGACAAGCTGCTGGACAAGGGCGATGTCTTTGACTTTTTCCAGGTCTTGTAAATCCTCGGTGACCAGCCTTGTCCGGTATTCCCGGCTCCACCGTTTGGTCTCCTTTTCAGAGGCGAGAAAGAAGGGTTCAGGAAAACCGCTGAAGGCAAGAAGGTCTTCAAGGTCAGACAGAGCGGTGCCGCCAATTTCGGCAAAAGAAAGGGGGTGCAAGCGATGAAAATGATACCGGCCCTGGAGGGCATCACCACCGTGGCGATAATGGTCAAGCCGGGCACTGCCGGTGACCATGATTTGCAGATGATCCCCCCTTTTATCATAAAGTCCTTTAACTGTCTGCCGCCAGCGGGAATATTTATGGATCTCATCAAGAACCAACATTCCCTCACCTGCCGGAAAACGATCCTTGAGGATTTTTTCTCTGTCCTCTGCTGCGTCCCAATTGAGATATCTTGTTTCAATATCCTGCCTGAAATCCTTAAGTAATTTTTTTGCTATTGTGGTTTTTCCACTCTGCCTCGGTCCTGCCAGAAACACCATTTTCCTGGCAAGATCACTGGTAATTACAGGTTCCACATAACGTATTTTCTCTTTCATTTTCACCTCAACCTTAAAATAGTCGCGAGTAATTTCAAGTACACCTTAAACTACAACGACAGAAATTTCAATAATTAAGAAAATAATCACAACAATCACGATTATTACGTTTACGCCACTTAATTTGGCACATATAATTAGGGCACTATCGCCCCAACGGGACTCCAGTGCCCTATTACTGATCAGCGACTGTTATAACGCCCGAATGACGACAATTAAAATTCCCTAAAATTGATCAAAAAATAGCTTTTTCATTTGCCGATTCAGCTCAGCCCTTGAACGTACTACGATTGTTTGATTTTAACTCTGATTTTTGGGGAATGTCCTGATTTATTTTTATCTTGACAATTCATATAAAAATGATAGGAATATATACTACTTTCTCAATAGGATATAATAAAAGCATTCAACAAAACCGGCATTGATAAATAACCGACTGATATTATAAGGTTAAAAATGACAGTTAAAGATTTAATAGAACGTTTTGGAATGCATCTGGCCGCCGGACGACAAGGGCTGGACAAAGAAATAAAAGGGGGTTATTGCGGTGATTTATTGAGCGATGTTATGGGCAACTCACCGCAAGGATGTGTTTGGCTTACCATTCAGACGCATCAAAACATAGTGACCGCAGCGGTTATCCGCGAAATGGCCGCCATTATTCTGACAGGTGGGAAAACTCCGGATGAAGAAACTCTTCAGAAGGCGGATGAGGAAGGCATGCCTGTCCTACTTTGGCCCGGTACGTCTTACGATCTTGCAGGCAGGCTTTATTCTGATGAAGGCATAAAGAATTAAAATTGCTTAGGAAAAAGGTCAATGATTCAAGTACAAAACCATTCCAAAGTGTTAGATTTATCTTTTCAAAGTATAATTGATCTTCTCCCATGTTATCTTACCATTCAGGATCGTGACATGAGGATCTTATTTGCAAATCAAACTTTTAAAAATGATTTCGGTGACAGGGTCGGCGAACACTGCTACGAGGTCTATAAGGAATCTTCGGTTAAATGTCCCACATGCCCCTTAGAACAAACTTTTAAAGGTAAAAAGGTCTATATAAATGAACAAACTTTTCAATTGCCCCAAAAAAAAATATGTCAAGCACTGGTCCACTCCGCACCCATTTTCGATGACAACGGCAATATCATTGCCGCTGTTGAACTCGCCATTAACGTAACGGATCTTAAACAAGTGCTTAAGGAATTGACGTTCCTGGGTCAGTCAATCGCTTTTTTATCTCATGGAATTAAAAATATCCTTGAGGGACTGCAGGGCGGCGCTTATGTGGTGGATGAAGGAATTAACGGCAAAGATATGGCACTTGCTATAAAAGGGTGGAACATTGTTAAAAAAAATATCTTTGATATCACAGATGTCGTACAAAATATTTTGTACGCATCTAAAAACAGACCGCTTAATTACAAAAAGGTTTCTCCTGTTGAAATAGTAAATGGCTCTGTTGAATTATTCCGGGAAAAAGCAGTGCATATGGGCATTGATTTGCAAATTGAAGCAGCTCCTGACTTACCTCTTGTCAATATAGATACCTTTGCCACTCGTCGAATGTTGAACAATCTTATCTGGAATGCCCTTGAAGCCTGCATCAAGGATAACAAAGAGGGTTCCCATATCGTGGTCGTTAGAACCGGCCTTTACGATAAATCACATTTCCACTTTGAGGTTGAAGACAATGGCATCGGGATGGACGAAATAACAAAAGGTAATATTTTTGAGGAATTTTTTTCTACAAAAGGGAGCAGCGGCACGGGACTGGGACTTGCAGTGGTTGAAAAAATTGTCAATAAACATGGCGGTGTAATCGAAGTCGAAACCGGACCGGGAAAAGGCACTTTATTCAGAATTATATTAAAAATATAGACGGGTAGCAAAGGGTTCTTAATAGACTATTAAGGGGGGCTTATGGATAAGAAGATAAAAATAGTTTTGGTTGATGACAATGAAGATTATCTTTTTACTATGAAAACATTTTTAGAAAGAAATGGTTTCGAGGCATTATCGGCTACCAACGAGCAAGATGGCGTCGAGCTGATCCAAAAGGAACACCCTGATATTGTTCTTTTGGATGTCATGATGGAAAGCCTTTTTTCCGGATTTGAGGTATGCAGGGCCATAAGAACTAATCCCGATACTGAAGAAATTCCCATTATAGGGATATCAGCGATGGGCGAAGCTTTGAATATCGAATTTGACCAATGGCGTGACTATCAATATTTCAGCCCGAATGAATTTGTTGAAAAACCGGTTGACAAAGAAAATCTTCTCTCTGTCATAAAAGAAGTACTGCAAAAAGCCAAGAAAGATCAAAAACGGCCCAAATGGAAAAAAGATTTAGATGAGAGTTATAAAAAAGGGCAATACTGATTTACTAAAAGATAATTCGCATGTAAAAACCACAAATTAGCCCGCTGCAGAATTAAAGATAGAGGACTATATTGATGGCATTCCGCATAATGCTTTACACCTCAATAACAATCTTCGTCGTTGGTTTGATATACAAATTTTTTACCTGGTTCAATCACAGCATCAGCATTGCGGATAAAACAATAAAACCGTCCAAAAGAGTATTTTCTGCTATTGCAGGAATATTGAAAGTCATTTTCAGTGCCAAAATCCTGGTTCTTTTTAAAGTTTTTATTTTCGAGGTGCTATTCCAAGGAAGTATTCTGAAATCAAATTTCACCCGATGGCTGACGCACATGCTGATATTTATAGGGTTTATGCTATTGCTTCTGATGCATGCCCTTGAATCAATAATCAGCGAATCTCTTTTCAGTGAATATTATTCAACATTAAACCCATTTTTATTCTTAAGAGAGTTCTTTGGCGTCCTGGTACTTGCCGGTGTCTGCATTGCCCTTTATCGACGACTCATTTCATCTCCTCCCCGTCTCAGGACCAATGCCGGAGATACATACGCTATCATTATTTTGGCAGCTATTATGATTTCAGGTATACTATTGGAAGGGATCAAAATCACATCCCATACCGAGTTTATGATCATGGTTGAGGATTATGCAGGCCTTGACGATGAAGAAGAGATTACGGCCCTTGAGAGCGTGTGGGTAAATAGTTACGGTCTCGTTTCTCCGAATGTCAATGGCATTTTTGATGAAGAAATACTGGAACAAGGCCGTGAGATTAACGAAGAGAGTTGTGTCGACTGCCATTCTTCCAACAAATGGGCCTTTACAGGGTTTGCCATGGCCAAAATCCTGAAGCCGGTAGCATTAACGCTGGACAGGCTTGGGGGGAGCACCATATTCTGGTATATTCATATCACTTTGTGCTTTCTCGGCCTTGCTTATCTTCCTTTCAGCAAAATGTTTCACATAATTGCCACCCCTGTGAGTATTCTGGCAAATGCGGTTATGGAAGAGGGGAAATCAGATCCGGCAAACATTGTTACCAGGCAAATAATTGAACTAGATGCATGTACCCATTGCGGGGCTTGCAGTTTAAGCTGTTCTGCGGGGATGTTATTTGAAGCTTTAGGCAATGAATATATTCTTCCTTCCGAGAAAATGGCTTTTCTGAAACTCCTGACTTCTTCGAAAAAACTCACCCCGGAGGAGTTGAAAGTTATCCGGGAAGGCGTTTACCTATGCACGAATTGTGATAGATGCACAGTTGTTTGTCCATCGGGAATCAACTTGAAGGAATTGTGGTTTAACGTGAGGGAGTCCTTAATCCTGAGAGGATATCCTGAGCCGGCAATCTTATCACCGCTGTCTTTTTTCAGGGGTTTAAAACGGGATTTAATAAACGATGATGACTATGCCGGGCCTTTGAAAGCAGCCCTGCAATCCGTGACTGTCGATTTTGAGATCACCGTGCAGAGCGATAAGCCTTTAGTTTTGAATGATTCTAAAGTAGATGAAATTTCAAGTAAAATAAAAGACAATACATATACATATTGTTTTGACTGTCAGAATTGTACAGCGTTATGTCCTGTGGTGGAAAATTATGACAGGCCAAATGAATCTCTGGATCTATTACCGCACCAGATTATGCGTTGCCTGGGCCTTGGGCTTACTGAAATGGCTTCAGGGTCGAGAATGCTCTGGGAATGTCTGACCTGTTATAAATGCCAGGAACACTGCCCACAGAAAGTAGCGGTTTGCGATCTTTTTTTTCAATTAAAGAATCTTGCAGCAAAGAAAAAACAATTAATTAGAAGTGGCTTTGTTTCAACTGATTAAAGATCGGAATAAACTTATGAGATTTGCGTTATTTTTTGGATGCAATATACCAGCCAGGGTTACCCATTATGCTGATGCGACCATGGCGGTTTTAAAAAAAGTTGATGTTGAATTCACTCAAATTCCGGCTTTTAATTGTTGCGGATATCCGGTGCAAAATTTTGAACATCGGGCATTTATCCTTTCCACAGCCAGAAACTTAGCGTTAGCCGAAAAAGACGGTCTGGATATGCTTGTTCTGTGCAAGTGTTGCTATGGCGCCATAAAAAAAGGCGAAAACCTTTTAAAAACAGATGCCGAGTTACAAAAGGAGATCAACCTGATTCTTGCCGGGGAAGGATTGAAATACGAAGGCAGTGTTCAGGTGAAGCATCTTCTTTCTGTGCTCTATCATGATGTGGGGCTTGATAAAATAAAAAACCAGGTTTTAAAACCATATGAAGGACTCGTCATTGCCCCGAGTTATGGTTGCCATGCTTTGCGCCCGAGCCATATTACTCAGTTTGATGACCCGGTCGCGCCTAAGATTTTCGGTAAGCTGGTGGAGATAACAGGCGCCTATAGCATAGACTGGGCCCATGCAACAGATTGCTGTGGAGCGCCGTTATTGGGAATCAATGATGATCTTTCAACGGATATGGCGAAAAAAAAGCTGGGGGCTGGGAAAAAGACCGGCGCTCACTTTATCTGTACGGCCTGTCCCTATTGCCAGATGCAATTTGACGTCATTCAAAAACGTATCGCCATTAAAGATCAAAATTGGGAGACGCTTTCCTCAATTCTATATCCCCAGCTTCTCGGTTTGGCCATGGGTATCGATAAAGATAAGTTGGGAATCAACAATAATCGACTCGATGTTAGCGGTGTCACTTCTTTTTTAGGATCAAAGAAAAAATGG
>JAFDJC010000402.1 GCA_019307665.1 Deltaproteobacteria bacterium
AAGATAAGAATCATCAGACGTTTATGTAAATTCTTTTGGAATCTTAATATTAATACGGGTCCCTTTTCCTTTTGCGGATTTAACGTTAATAAAACCACCATGCTCCTGGATGATGTTTTTTGATATGAACAGGCCGAATCCTGTCCCTTCGCTCTGTTTGGATGAAAAGAAAAGATTGAAAATTTTGTTCCTGGTCATTTTGTCCATGCCAATGCCATTGTCATGGATTTCAAAAATGATATTTTTTTTATCCTGTTTTGCTGTGAAATTAATCTTATGTCTATCCTTTGAATTGTCTTCTATGCATGCATCAACTGCATTATCAAGGATATTGATGAGCGCGGAACGAATATATTCTGAATCCACCTTAAATTCCGGCGGAGCATCATTGAATTCACGAACTATCTTGATGTTATGGGGCAATGCTTTTTGTTCGGCAATATCAGCCACGTCATTGGCAAATTCTAACAAATTTATATTTTCAACTTTCATCTCCCTTTCTTTTGAATAATAGAGAATATCAAAGATCATTTTTTTAATGCGGTCAATGGTTAATTTCAATATATCCAGGCCTTCTTTCAACTGGTCATGATCATTTTTTCCATGGGCGGACTCAACTAAATATAAGCCTCCGTCCAGTTTTGTTAAAAGGCCTTTAACACCATGGGAGATGGATCCGATCATAACGCCCAGGGATGACAGGTTGTCCTGCAGCATTGTTTTTTCACGGACAAGTTCTTCTAAGTTTTCTGTGTATTGTTTCAGCTGCTGTCTGGTGACTATCTTTTCATTGGCCCGCTGCAGCGCAATTTCAAGGGCATCATTGCTTATGGGTTTCGTAATAAAATCAATTGCTTCATACTTAAGGCTCTTTATGGCAACATCCGTATCACCGTGCCCTGTAATCATAATAACCTGTGTGTAGGGATTTTCATTTTTTATTTTTTGCAGAAGTTCAACACCGTCCATGCCAGGCATTTTAATATCCGTAAGAACAATCATGGGCCTGTTTTCCCTGAACAGTTTTAAGGCCTTTTCTCCGTTTTCCGCCTCAAGAACATCATAACCCATATCGGTTAAGGTAATGCTAAGAACCTCACGAATGTCTTCTTCATCATCCACAATCATGATCAGTTTTTGCTTATCAGGTTCCATGACATATTTCCCCGTTATTGAATTTTTCTTTTAAAGCCATTCTTGACAGAAAGGTTTAATCCTATCCCAAGATCCTTTTCTGGCAAGCCAAGCGAGTATCCCAAAAGCTGGGGAAGATACAGAACCGTTATGTGCAGGTCTTCTTTGGCCTGTCTTGATATGCTGTCCTGGTATGCCTCCAGGTTCATCTGGCACATGGGACAGACCGTAACAATGGCGTCTGCTCCTTTTGCAGCCTGCAGAATGGCCTCAATTAACACCATGGCCACTTCCGGTTTTGTATTCATGATCGATGCACCGCAACATTTACCGCCCATCTCCCAGTCATGGATCTTTGCGCCGGTTGCCCGAATGACCGCTTCCATGGAAGTGGGTTCTTCAGGGTCATCAAATACAGGGTATGGACGAATACACTGGCAACCGTAATAGGGGGCGATACTGATCCGGGAAAGTGCTTTTTTCACCCTTTCTTTTATTGCCTGTGCACCAATGTCCCTGGATATAACCTCTAGAAGATGCCTGGGCCTGGCAGTGTTGTTCAATAAAAGCCCATCTTCATTTAGAACAATATTGATTTTTTCAAGAAGGTCCGGATCTTTTTTGACCTTTTGTTCAACCTTTTTCAGATTCAAGTAACAGGCACTGCAGGGTACAAGGATTTCTTCAGATTCCTCCATATCTTCGGCCAGAGCCATGACCCGTGCAGGAAGGGCATAAGAAAGCAGCCGGCTTGTTGCTTCTGCTGCGCTTGCACCGCAACAGGTCCATTCCTTGATTTCGCACAGTTCCACATCAAGATCATCCATCAATGCCCTGGTGGATAAATTGTATTCATGTGCAGTACCCTCCAGTGAGCAGCCGGGATAATAGATGTATTTCATATCCTACCCTCCAGTTCTTTGACCTTGCTGAATATGGCATTCAGAGTACCTTTGCCTTTGGAAGGGATCTCAATGGAAATCTTTCTCTTGCCCATGAGTT
>JAFDJC010000403.1 GCA_019307665.1 Deltaproteobacteria bacterium
GTGCCACCTTCCTGCAAATGCCGGCGAGTTCCCTTTCCAAGTTTCTCAGGCCGGCCTCGGATGTATACCCATTAATGATCTTTCGTATGGATTCGGAACTGAAGACAATATTCTTATTCTTATTCTTTTTCAAACCGTTCTCTTTAATCTGCCTAGGCAAAAGGTGTCTTTCTGCAATAACCTTTTTTTCATCTTCCATATAGCCTGAAATATTGATCACTTCCATCCTGTCGAGAAGCGCGGCTGGTATGGTGTCTGTAGCATTTGCCGTTAAAATGAACATAACTTTTGAAAGGTCATAAGGCAGGTTCAGGTAATGATCGCTAAAGGCAATATTTTGTTCCGGATCAAGCGCTTCAAGAAGCGCTGATGAGGGGTCACCCCGAAAGTCTGAACCTATTTTATCGATTTCGTCCATCATAAATACAGGATTTGTTGTCCCGCATTGCTTAAGTCCCTGAAGAATTCTGCCTGGGAGCGCACCAATATAAGTCCTTCGATGACCCCTTATTTCAGCTTCATCCCTGATGCCCCCAAGGGAAATTCTGATGAATTTTCGTTTCATGGCATTGGCAATTGCCTTGCCGAGGGAGGTTTTTCCAACACCTGGCGGTCCGACAAAACAGAGAATCGGCCCTTTCATTTTAGGGTTAAGTTTACGTACACTTAAATATTCAAGAATTCTGTCTTTTACCTTTTCAAGTCCGTAATGATCCTTATCAAGCACCTCTTTTGAGTGCTTGATATCTATGTAATCCTTAGTTTGTTTGCTCCAGGGGAGTTCAACAAGCCAGTCAAGATATGTTCTGACAATAGTGGCTTCTGAAGAATCCGAATGCATCTGACCAAGTCTTTTCAACTGTTTTAACGATTCTTCTTCAGCCCCCTTTGACATCTTGGCTTTTTTTATTTTTTTACCATACCATTCTATCTCTCTGCTCTTTTCGTCTGTATCTCCAAGTTCCTTGTGAATCGCCCGAACCTGTTCTCTTAAAAAATAATCGCGCTGATTTTTTGAAATCTCATCCCTGACATCAGACTGAATTTTTGCCTGGACAGCTGACAACTCAACTTCCTTTGAAAGAAGTTCATTAATCTTTTTAAGGCGCTCTCCAGGTTTTTTAAGCTCAAGAAGTGCCTGCGCATCCTCCGTCTTCAACTTTAAATTAGATGCAACAAGGTCTGACAGCTTTCCCGGTTCATTGATATTCTCAAGAATTGTACCGATATCACCGGTCATTTCCCCCCTGACGGCAAGTATTTTTTCGCACTGTTCCCTGACATTGCGCATCAATGCTTCTAATTCAAGGTTTACATCTTCAGCGGTCTCTTCTTTAACAAGTTCTATTTTGACACGAAAAAAAGATTTTTTCCTGGTGTATTCAACAATACCGGCCTTGGCAATTCCCTGGACAAGAGCCTTTAGTCTTCCGTCAGGTAGTTTGAGCATGCGAAGGACTCTTCCAACAGTTCCCACGGTATATATTTCATCGGAAGTCGGATTTTCAGTTGCCGGATCTTTCTGTGTTGCCATGAATAACAGCTTGTCATCTTTTTCGACAGCTGCCTCCATGGCCTTAACGGATTTTTCTCGTCCAATGAAAAGCGGAAGGAGCATATCCGTAAAAATCACGACATCCCTGACAGGCAAAAGCGGAAGGTTGCCGGGAATTTCAACGTCAGCCTCTTCTTCCTCAATTAAACTTATCAGATCGTCAGTATCAGTTTCAGCCATCGGTTCTCCTATAATATATTACATCTAAAAATAATGTTCTTAATCTCCAAAATTTACTATAATACACAATCGCTATTTTACAATGATAATTGGATTATAATTCATGAACTTTTTATCTGGTTTTCTATCTGGGAAAGCATCAGATCCGCCACTTTTTCACTGTGGGTCTCTTTGTTGCTTTTCATAAGCGTAAAATTTGCGTCAGGCATCATTGAAACCATTTTTTTCAAAATCTCAAAGCCGTGGTGCGTATCCATCTCAGCGCCAACGATCAATACCGGAGCCTTGATTTTCTCCAGCTTGCCCCAAAGGGAATAATCTTTTATGGCAAAGGCATTTGCCTTGAGCCTTGCAGGTTCTGCGGCGTCAATTGTGCCTTCGTACTTTTTGATCTGCTC
>JAFDJC010000404.1 GCA_019307665.1 Deltaproteobacteria bacterium
TTAAATCCAATTCGAGGTTTTGAGCTTTCATTCTCTCATTAAAATTATCTTTGTCAATAGAAACCACTTCGCGTTCTTCAAACGGGCGTCCATCTTCTTTAAGGGTATAATCACCCATAACCAGTATTCTAAGAGGCAATTCCACCTCTTCCTGTGCATCACCTGTGGCTGGACGATAAACAATATTGACCCTTTCTTTGGGTGGTCTCGATCCTTCTCTTGCCATGATTTCCCCCTTTTTGATTTATTGTTTTAAAATTTCTACAAAAACACTTTTTATTTAGCCAAACGTAATGCTTCAACCGGATGGATTTTACC
Organism: Deltaproteobacteria bacterium; assembly: GCA_019307665.1. Taxonomy (GTDB): domain Bacteria; phylum Desulfobacterota; class Desulfobacteria; order Desulfobacterales; family SURF-7; genus JAFDJC01. Next base: position 319 of record JAFDJC010000404.1, read on the forward strand.
GATCCGGTTCAGTATCTGTTCCGATTGCTGTTTAATTGCTTTATCACTATGGGCGCGGTATCCCTGAAAAACCATTTTAAACCCTTTTAACGCCAATTCCGGATCCCAGTCTTCTAATTTATAATTTTCAATGACCTCTAAAATCACTTCAAGATGGGGTAATGCCATATTTGCCTTTTTAGAACTTAACAGAATCTGGCACAGAGCCAGTCGCCAAAAAAGCGCCTCTTTTTTTGAAAAAGCACTTTGAAGTTCCTCCTGCAAAGATGATACTGCCTCTACAATTTTCTTTTTCTCTACCAGTGCCATTGCTTTTTTTATGGCATTTTCCATCCGGTCTGTTTTGTCTTCTCCATTGCTTTCGGTGATCTGGATCGGCTCAAACATGGCAGCGCTGCTGCCCAAAGCAATATTTTTTACCCACTCCCGAGTTTCAGGATCCGCAAATGGTGTCTCGTCTGCAAAGGAAAGATTGATCAAACCGGGCATCCTATAGACAAAAAGAGCGGTCTCCTGGCACACTGCATCGAAGGCGTCCTGGTAGCCGTTGCCTAAATTAGACAACGCGTCAGCGACCATTCAGTGTAAATCAATCCAGAATACTTGTTGAGCCACTTTCGGTTCTGCAGCCTTAAGCAGCTCTTTCCAATCTTTTTTTTCCCTTACACTGTTAAGCACCTGTGCCTCATGGACCGGGGGCGGCAGAATTATGGTTACCCCTTCTGTATCTGCCGGCAAACGATCAAGGGAAAGCCACGCTGCAGTTCGCCTGAAACGATATGATCTGGGATTCTCCGGATCTGTTTTAAACCAAAAATCTGCTAATTGTCCTAAGTTTTTCAAACTATCATCTAAAAGGGCTTTCGCATCACCTTCATCGACAATCTCTCCGGAAAATCTCGGAGGATCTGCCGGCACCACAGGTGGATCTTCCGTCCTGGGCCGGGGTTCTCTCTTTTTTTTCTTATCGACTGGTTTAGGAGGCACTTTTTTTTCTTTCGCGTTCGGCTCAGGTTGCTCCTTTTTTTTCACAACCGGTATTTTTTCAATTTGACTCATAAGCGGTTTGAACGTCGGTGGCTTGGGCATATGTTCAATGAGCAGGGCATTCAATTTGTTTAATATCGATTTTAATTCCTCGATTATTTCGTTTTGAATCGGTTTAAATTTAATAGTTTTAGTGGCGCTTTCCGTCTTTTCCAGCCACCATTTAATGGCCCCTAATCGCCTCTGCATCCGTTTTTTGGGTGGAAAAAGTTCGTCCCAAAAGTGTTCAATCATATCATGTAATACAGTAATACCAATGGTCAAGCCCTCAATCTGGTTTGTATGTACCTGGCTAACGGCAAAGTAGCCGGCTGCTCTGAGGTCTTTTGATTTTTCAGCTAAGATTAAAGCTGACAGGTCGCCGACTTTTTTCCAATCTCCACCTGAGAAGGAGAGCTTTCTAATTTCAGCCTCGAGCTCATCAAATTCGGTATCGTAGCTGACATCTGATCCAGTGGGTTGATCCGGGCTAATAGGGTCTTTCCCCAGGGAAAGAAGATCCATATTTAATACCTCAAATTACATGGGACACAGATTTTCGCAGACCCGCCTGCCATGCGAGGCACAAGCGGGCAGGTATACGCAGATAATATTGTTATTTTGTAATTTTAAGAATCTTGATAATCAGAGTTCACCTGTGTTCGTCTGTGTCTAAAAAGTTAAATCCCCATACAATTAAGTTCATATAATATAATAAAAAAACTTTACTCAGAAGAAACAGACCAAAGCCTAACAAAATCGTTGGCATTTAAAGACCGGTTAAAAAT
>JAFDJC010000188.1 GCA_019307665.1 Deltaproteobacteria bacterium
CCATAGGTTCGGTCCATGATCAACGCGGCCATATCAGTCATATTGTTTTATCTTATGCCTCGTATCCTTCAACGGTTATCCTGTCAGTGGTAACGTGTGCTTTGGAGCAGCCGGCCACGATAATCAATTTTTGATCAAGAGTATTCACCAGCTGGTGCACCTCTCCTTCGTTCACTGTGAAGCAATCGCCTTTTTTGACGTTAAATGAATCCGTCCATTGAACCGTGTTGTTGTCAACCGTGTTATCGCTGTCAGGTTTGCCCAGGTGCATTATTCCTTCACCTTCAACAATCTGGTATGTTTCAATGCCGGATTTATGATAATGCGCCCCCACTTTTTTTTTCGGGCCTTTCTCCGCGGCAAATAATGAAAATTCAGCGTTGCCGGTTAGGTGGGCCAGTCTTATTCCCACGGCCTCATCAAGTGGCGCGGATTCGATGATTTCATAAAGGTTATTAACAATTGTATTCCGATTCATTTTGCGCCTCCTTAAATAGCCGTAATCTTAATCTTAATCTTAATCCTAATCTTAATCACAATAACGCCACAAGCTGCCGGATCATAAAATAAATAAGGGGGATGAAGATGGCCGGGAGCATGTTGCCGATCTTTATTTTTATTATTTCAAGGAGGTTGAACCCGATGGCCATGATTAAGAGGCCTCCGGTGACCGACATCTGGTTGACCACATCCGGTGTGAGGAACGGCTTCATGAAAGACGCGGCAACGGTGATGAAACCCTGGTATACGAAAACCGATATTGAGGATAAGAGGACACCGGCGCCAAGAGTTGAGGCGAAAACAACTGAAGCGATGCCGTCAAGGGCTGATTTCGCAAAGAGCGTCTGATGGTTGCCGGAAAGGCCGCTTTCCATTGAGCCGATGATGGCCATTGAGCCAACACAGTATATTAGACTGGTGGTGACAAATGCCTTTGATATTTTACCGTCTCCTGAATTTGAAAACCGGTTTTCAAGCCATTTGCCAAGGTTCTCAAGGCGGTCTTCAATTCTTAAAAATTCTCCGATCAGGGTACCCAATGCCATGCTGAAGATAACGACCAGTATTTTTTCGACTTTCAGCGCGCCTGTGAGGCCAACCAGGATCACTGCAAGGCCGATGGCATGCATGATGGTTTCATTATATTTTTTGGGGATACCACCCCTGAACAGAAGGCCTGCCAGCCCTCCGATAATGATTGCAACTGTGTTGACGATGGTTCCCAGCATTTTTGTCTTTCGTGATTCTTAAGTTAACATTAAAAATGGAAATGATTCCATAATAATACATAGTTCCATTTGAAATATTGGCAATATCATAACATAGCGACAGATACAATTATGATTTTGATTGAATGCACCATTGATTTTTTTAACGAATCGTTATATTCGATCTCCTTATTGACAGATATACTTATCATATTCACATTACATGTGATATTTGATTTAATGACATACAGATCTCACTGGAGCACTAAAGCTGATGAAAGAAGGAATATCAAATATAGCGAAAACAGATAACAAGCATTCCAATGGAAAAAAAATGAGCCTCGGCATTTGCCTGGGTGCTTCCACCATATCTGTAGTACAGGTGGAGGCCAACAGCAACGACACTCAAAGTGGCACGGCAGGGGACAACAATGGTACACGTGTCGTCGACTCTTCGGTTCATTACCATGGCGGCGATCCAAAGCAGACCATGATGTCTGTCGTGGAAAACCTCGATTTTGATCTTTTTGACAAAATCGCGGTAACCGGAAGAAAATTCCATAAGTTCGTCAACCTGTCCTCCATTTCAGAACCGGAAGCGGTTGAACATGCATTCAGGTTCGTAAAACCAAAAGATGTTTCCTGTCCCGCTGTAGTGTCCGCCGGTGGTGAAACCTTTATGACCTATGTGTTGAACAACAAAGGCAAGATATCAAACGTGCTGACAGGTAACAAATGCGCCTCGGGCACCGGGGAATTTTTTCTCCAGCAGTTGAGAAGAATGGATATATCTCTTGAAGATATAGAGGACTGGACCGACAATAAAGATCCTCACCATGTCTCAGGGCGATGTTCTGTGTTCTGTAAATCAGACTGTACCCACGCTACCAACAAGGGAATTCCAAAATCAAAAGTAACGGCCGGACTGTGTGCCATGATGTCGAACAAGGTGCTTGAGCTTTTGAAAAAAGTGGGCCGTAAAAACATCATGGTGACCGGCGGAACAGCATTGAACCGGATGATGATCGAAAATCTTAAAGCTGAAATACCGGGGCTGATCGTTCCTGAAGAAGCCCCGTATTTTGAGGCCCTGGGTACGGCGTTGTGGGCATTGGACCACCATACCGACCCGTTTCCCGGAAAAGAATCGCTTTTCAGGACTGAGATCGAACCTTTTGAATCTTTGCCTCCCTTATCAGATTTTAAGGCTCAGGTGGAATTTAAAACCATTAAAACAGACAAGGTGAGGGAAGGGGACCACTGCATTTTAGGCCTTGACGTGGGGTCAACAACCACAAAGGCGGTGCTCTTACGAATAGACGATAATGCCATGCTCGCCACCATCTATCTGAGGACCAGCGGAGATCCGGTGGGCGCATCTCGGAAGTGTTACGAATCGATACTTCAGCAGGTGGAATCGAGTGTCGACCCCGACAGCATTACCATTACAGGCCTTGGCGTCTGCGGCTCCGGTCGTCAGATTGCAGGACTTCATGCCCTGACAGACGGCGTCATTAACGAGATCATCGCACATGCCGCCGCAGCTGTATATTTTGATGATAAAGTGGATACGATCTTTGAAATAGGCGGGCAGGACGCAAAATATACGTATATTACCAACGGCGTATCTTCTGATTATGCAATGAACGAGGCGTGCTCGGCAGGGACCGGATCATTTCTTGAAGAGTCGGCTCTTGAGTCCTTGAATGTCGCAATGGAGGACATTGCGGATATTGCGATGAAGGGGAAGAAACCTCCGAATTTTAACGATCAGTGCGCTGCATTTATTTCGTCGGATATTAAGAATGCCATTCACGAAGGCGTGGGGCATGAGGATATTGTTGCAGGGCTGGTCTATTCCATCTGCATGAACTATGCAAACCGAGTCAAAGGGAACCGGCAGGTTGGAGAGAAAATCTTTATGCAGGGCGGTGTGTGCTATAATCATGCCATTCCACTGGCCATGGCATCCCTTGTGGGCAAACCGATCATTGTCCCGCCGGAACCCGGACTGATGGGTGCCTTTGGCGTGGCCCTTGAGGTTAAAAAACGAATTGAAAACAACCTCCTTGAGAAGGGACTATTTGATCTTAAATCCCTTGCGGCTCGCGATGTAAACTATGGAAAATCATTCATATGCGGCGGTGGAAAAGAAAAATGTGACAGACAATGCAATATCGCAATGATAGAGCTGGAGGGGAAAAAGTATCCTTTTGGCGGTGCCTGTAACCGGTATTACAATTTAAGACACAATATTGATTATGACGTTAAAACACTTGACCTGATAAAGCTCAGGCAGGAGCTTATTTTTGATAAATATGCTGACTCATTGTCAGAGGGGGTAACGCCGAAGGGTCGTGTCTGGATCAACCGAAGTTTTCTTGTGAATACATTTTATCCGCTTTATTCAACTTTTTTTACCGAACTTGGATATGAAATTATTTTGCCGGACGAACCGTCCCAGGAAGGAATCGATAGGCGGTCGGCGGCTTTCTGCTATCCTGCAGAACTGGCCCACGGGTTTTTCTATTCCTTAATAGAGAAATGTGGGATCGAGAAGGGCGGTTGGCCTGATTTTATATTTCTTCCTCATTTTAAATCCATACCCAGCAGCAACGGAGATGAAAGCTCACAAGTATGCCCTTTTGTTCAGGGCGAAACATTCTATCTGCGGACTGCATTCAGAGAACAGATTGAAAAATTAAAAATAAAGAGCGAACAAATCCTGGCCCCGCTTCTGGATTTTAGGACAGGACTTGAAACCGCAATAGATCAGTTTGTTAAGACCGCAGCAAGAATGGGTGAAGGAAAGAAGAAAGCCGTAAATGCATTTAAGAAAGCAGTAGACACGCAGAATGCATGCTTTAGAGAGATGAGGGAAACCGGTAAAAAAATTATGGCTGAACTGGAATCAGATCCTGACAGAACTGCGATGGTGATATTCGCCAGACCCTACAACGGGTATGTCGGGGAAGCCAATATGGGGATCCCTCACAAACTTGCATCAAGGGGCGTCCAGGTCATTCCCGTCGACTTTCTCAATCTTGAGGATGAAAGGGATAAAAAGCACATGTACTGGGGTGTGGGGCAGCAGATTATGAAGGCGGCCAGGTTAGTAAAAAAACATCCCCAGCTTTTCAGCACATTTATCACCAATTTTTCTTGTGGACCGGATTCATTTCTCATCGGCTATTTCAGAAGCATTATGGGCAAAAAGCCCTCCCTGACCCTTGAACTTGACAGCCATACGGCTGATGCAGGGCTTGAAACAAGGATAGAGGCTTATCTTGATATTGTGGCTACATTCAGACAACTTGAGGGGATAGAGAAGACACCGGAAAAAATAACTAGATTCAGGGCTGCCGGGACCTCTCTTGAAAACGGTGTTCCGGTGGTGACCACATCATCAGGAAAAACTGTTCCCCTGAAGGATCCAAAAGTTACGTTGCTTTTTCCGTCAATGGGTCGTTTAACATCGGAAGCCATCGGGAGCGTTTTCAGATCCCAGGGGCTTAACGCGATTGTTCATCAGCCTGCAGATGAGGCGATTCTTAAGCTCGGCAGGGCCAACACAAGCTGCAAAGAATGTCTGCCGCTTTTGCTGACTACCGGATTTTTGCTGAATTATATTCAGAATTATAAAAAAGACGGAGAAGTACTCGTCTATTTTATGCCCACAGGCTCAGGGCCGTGCCGGTTCGGCCAATATTTTGTTTTTATGGAGGATCTGATCAAGAGATTGGAGATACCGGATGTGGCGCTTCTTTCCCTTTCATCTGAAAACAGTTACGCTGGTCTTGGGAGCAATTTTCATATTAAGACCTGGTGGGCGGTTGTTGTGTCCGACGTAATGGAGGACATCAGGTCCATGATTCTCGCAAATGCAGTGGATATTAACAAAGGGACAGACATATTTGAAAAAGAATGGGCCAGGATAATGGAGGCCCTTGAAGCAGAAAATTTTGCGGGATTGGAAAAGAGGCTTCAAGAAACGAGCCGGATTCTTGGGGGGATTCCCATGAAGCTGTCACCTGAAGATGTGCCGGTGATCTATCTTGCAGGAGAAATATTTGTAAGACGCGACGGACTTTCCCGCAGGTATCTGACCGAGCTTCTCGCAAAAAGAGGCTTTGCCGTGACTTGTGCACCTATTGCCGAATGGCTGATCTATTCGGACTACCTGGTTGATAAAAAGATGGTTTATATGTCCATGACACTCATGGAAAAGCTGGGCTTCATGTTGAGAAAAAAAATCATGGCAAAACATGAAAAACGTCTGAAGGCATTGCTGAGGAAATCAGGCCTTGTTCAAGCTGAGTTAGTGGATATTGATACCATGATTGATAATGCCAAGACTCATATATCACCCAACTTGGCGGGTGAAGCGGTCCTTACCGTCGGAAGCGCCATTACCGAAGTTTCAAATCATGCATGCGGTGTCATTGCAATAGGACCTTTTGGTTGCATGCCGAATCGCATGGCCGAGGCGATATTGAACGATACCATGAACAGAGACGACAAACTTGCTACCGCTCCGAAAGACAAGCGACTTAAGTCTATTCTTGAAGATGTTGAAGAACTTCCTTTTCTGGCAATTGAAAGTGACGGATCTCCATTTCCCCAATTGATTCATGCAAAACTCGAAGCCTTTTGTTTAAGGGCTGAGAGACTGCATCACAGGATGAGGCATAGCTGATTATATTTTATACAATTATGACTTGACACTACCCCTTTTATTGTATCTTATAGCTGCATCGGTATTTGTCTACTAAATATAATCGCGTAAACATCTATATTTTTACGGATTCCAGCCTATGCGGGAATGACAATATTATAAAGGAAACAAAATGAAGTCTAAAACGATAAATATATTATTTATAGTATTGGTACTGTTGTTTATTATTTCGTGCAGTAAAAAAGAAGAACAATCTCTACCTTCTGTTCCCGACATACCGGTATTTGAAACACAAGAGCAGGAAGTCCCCATTTATCAAGAATTTGTCGGCCAAATATATGGTTTTAAAGATATAGCTATTCGCGCAAGGGTAGAAGGCTTTTTGGAAGAGATCCATTTTCAGGAGGGTTCGCAAATCAAAAAAGATGTTTTGTTATATACTCTTGAAA
>JAFDJC010000189.1 GCA_019307665.1 Deltaproteobacteria bacterium
GCCTGATTTTGCCGCTCAGATGAATCTGGAAATATTGCCGATCACCGCCGCTGAAGCATCTAGTTTCCATAAGTTACCAAGGCTTTCACACAAGGACCCCTTTGACCGTATCATAATCTGGCAGGCTATTCAGCGAAAAATGACCTTGGTATCAAAGGATCACAATTTCAAAGCGTATCATAAATTTGGGCTAATAACTTTTTGGTGAAGGATCACTTAAAATTCACCGATGAAGATATGCAGGGGCATAACCAGTACATTTTCTGCAATTGGATATGTGTCTTCAACCGGTGCAATGATGTATGTTTGGTCTGGTGCGATGGTTTTTATTGCCGACCGGAAACGTTTTGAAACTTTCGGGCTGGTTGAAGATTTTATTTCCACGGCGATAGTCCGGGCGCCTTTTGTCAGAATCAGATCAATTTCTGCGCCACTTGAAGTTCTGTAATATGAAGCCTGCCAGCGTGAAAACCGGGTCAAAACATTCTCTATGATAAACCCCTCAAATGATGAACCGTAGACAGGGTTTGCAAAAAGATCTTCCATTGTTTCTATCCCTAGCAAAGCATGGAGTATTCCCGAATCTCTAATATAAACTTTAGGGGATTTTATAAGCCGTTTCTTTGTGTTAATGGTATGTGGGGTGAGTACTCTGACAATAAATGTCTGTTCCAGTATATCAATATATTTTCTTATGGTATGCGAACTCACTCCCATTGAACCTGCTAATTTGGATGAGTTAAGCACCTGGCCATGTGAGTGCGACAACATTCTCCAGAACCTGCCCAGCGTATTGGCTGGAATTCGGAACCCGAGCTGTGGAATATCTCGTTCCAGAAATGTTCTGATATAGTCTTCTCGCCACTGGATGCTGGTTTCGTTTTTTTCTGCAAGCAGGCTTCTGGGATATCCTCCCCTTAACCAGTGCCTGTTTGGGGGTATAAAAAAAACTTCAGGTTGACTAAAGGGAGTGATCTCGATATAAGAAATTCTCCCAGCCAGAGATTCAGAACTCTGCTTAATCAGGTCTCGGGAGGCCGAGCCAAGGATTAAAAATTGTGTATTTCTTTTATTGCGATCAATGACGCCTCTGAGGACAGAAAAAATTTCAGGCGCCCTCTGAATTTCATCAAGACAGATCAGACGATCTTTGAATTGCTGAAAAAAAGCTTCGGGGTCAGTAAGTTTGTTTAAGTCTGCCGAACGTTCCAGGTCGAGATAGATCGCATCTGGGAAATGATCAATAAGCATTCCGGCAATGGTTGATTTGCCAACCTGTCTTGCGCCAAGAAGTGCGACAGCAGGGTTTGTATTCAACCGATCGATGATAGTGTCTGTAATATTTCTTTCGATTATTTTATGCATATTTGAACTTTATGTGCAAAAATACACAATGTCAAGGCAAGAAAAGTGAGAGCTTTGAAAAACCGGTCAGATTCCCGATTTTATGATTTTCAATTTTTTTTCAAAAATGAGAGACGATTTTTTGATTATCAGGTAACGAACGCGAATTCCTTTTGTCTGTGAAGATAGGAAATAGAAGATAGGATAGAGGAATTAGGAAACAGGAACTGGGAAAGAGGTCGGAAGTCAGAAGGGCGGCATTGCAATCAAGATGTGAGATAGCAAAAAAAGGAGGGGAAATTGCAATGACTACAGCTGAAAGACTTAGACAGGAGGGCATGCGACAGGGCATGTAAGAAGGTATTCGTGAAGGCAGTTACAGTACATATTTCAATTTGATCTGGAATATGAAAAAAAATAATCTTTCCGATAAAGATATTTCCCTGCTGACAAATCTCGATATTGAGATTGTTAAGAAAATACTCAATAAAGAGTGCATTGAAATTCTCCTGTATCTTTTAGATCAAGATATATAATTAAGATAAAGGGTCAAATTCTAAATTGACCTTATATCCAAGTGCATTCGCATATTTTGAAATAGTTGAAAGAGTAGGAAATGAAACTTTTTCCCCGCCTTCAAGTCGTGAAATATTGCTTTTTTGAGTACCCATGAGCCTGGCAACTTGCTCCTGGGTTTTCCCCTCTTTAATCCTGAGCTTTATAAGTTTTCTTCTAAGCTCCCAAACAGGTGCCATTGCTTCATATTCTTTTTTAAACTCGGGATCTTTTAACGCTTTTTCTTTAAAATCTTTAAAAGATGGTCTGTTCATTTTTTGTTACCTCCTTTGAGCTCCTTCATTCGTCTTGTAGCAAGGTCTAAATCTTTTTTAGGCGTTTTTTGTGTTTTTTTAATAATCGAATGAAGAATTACAATTTTATTGTTTTGAATGGTGCAAAAGAATGATCTTCCGATCCCTTAGTTGCCTTTTGCTCTAATTTCAAATAATCCTTTTCCCATTGGTGCTGTATGAGGTTTCCCTATATTGGGTCCCACTTCTTCTATCAGTTCTAAAATGTGGGTTAAATTTGCCAATATCCCAGATGGAAAAGACAGGGTCTGTTTTTCAACTTTTTTATTATAGAATGTGATAGTCCAATTCATATTATCAAGAACCCATTTTTTTACTTTGCTGTACATGTTATCATTTTTGATAACTATGTCAAGCGGTATTAAATGTAAAAGTGATAGGCTTTGATTTTGGGACACCCCAGTTAAATACGCTGCGCTGTCCTTCGGAATTTAACAGGGCAGGCAAAGACGCTAAGAAGGGCATGAAAAACAAAAAATCGGGGGCAGCTACAAGCCCGATCTCATATTATTTGTAGGCAGAATCGTGGTCTGGATGCAAAGACAATATACGCAGCCATAATCGGTCACGATATCCAATTGCCCGAAATTCTTTGTTTATTCGGAAAGTGTATAGCCGGCACCCTTTTGGACCTTTTTGAGACAAAATTGCTTCCCATTTTAACCCGCGGTCTGAATAAATCTGCTGCCAGGTCATGCTGGTTAGCTTTTTAAGGGTATTCAGAATATTTCGCTGGTCATTTTTTGTAAGATGGAACAGAGCATTTTGAAATACAGGATTGTTCAAATCCAGCCGTATGAAAGTGTCTGTCTTGCCGGATGTCATTTAATCCAAGTCTTCATCTGCTTTATGTCAGTTTCTTTGGGGGAATTTTTTTCTGCCCAGGTGATGGCTTTGTTAAGTTCGTATTGAACGTCTGTGGTATGAATCCATTTTTCATTATCAGGAATAAAACGTCCCAGCTTGACCAGCCAGACGCCCTTGTCCACTTCGCTTAACATTACACTCTGCCCTGCAAATTTTTTACCGAGGGAAATCTGCCCGCTGCTGCCCACTGTTTTGATTGTATCCATGGCACCTTTCCTTAAATTGATATTATGAATTTATGATAGCATTAATGCATGAAATGTCAAGGCTTTTATGGGGTCAGAAAAATAGTTGCTGACTATGGAGGACGTTCGTGCGGGGCTTGCGGAAAATTTTGTTTTTTGGCCACCCCGGTTAAATGCGCCCCGGTTGAATCCCTTCGGGAGAATCAACGAGGTCACCCATTAAATATTAATTGTTGGACACGGGTTAACGCGGATTAAAAAAGAAAAATGAGCATTAAACTTCTGGCAAGATCATTGTTTGCAATATGGCTAATGGCTGTAGCTGCTTTGTCCGTCATATCGCATCCGGGCAGTAAAGATTTACTGGTATCTGTCAAATTGACCAGTTCAGGTTTCGTAATGCACGGGCTTGCTTGTTTCGTAGGAATGTTATTATGCTTCCTGGCTTTTGATGCGAAGAGAATTTCTTTTATTGTGTGGACCGGGTTGCTGATCTTTATCTATAGTGTGGTTTTAGAGGTTGTCCAGTTTTACCTGCCTTACAGGACTTTTAATGTGTATGACATTGCTGGAAATGGGATTGGGGTAATCTTAGGAATGGGCGTTGGAGCGTGTAAACGTGTGAGTGATGCTGAAGTTAGATGAAAAACAAAATATTTTTAATACCCCAATTGAGCGAAGCGGAAATATTATCAACCTTCCATTGCCTATTGAGCTTTTCGGGCTGGAAGCTTTTATACGTTCCTTGATTTATGTATTGACCGGCCTTAAAATTTTTCATTACACCCAGCGTTTGATAAAGATTTGATTTTGGTCGATTTTGTTGCTATTCATGGTGGTGAGCGATCCATGTTGTTTTACTGGTATCATATGGAAAAGGGGGGGGGCACGATGAAACTGGAAATTATTTCAAAGAAGCCAAAAGGTGCTTCTCGAAAGCCACCGATTCTTTTTATTCATGGAGCATGGCATGGTGCCTGGTGCTGGGAAAAGTACTTTTTGCCGTATTTTGCCGACAAGGGATATACTTCTTATGCATTAAGTTTCAGGGGGCATGGAAATAGTGATGCACCTCGAAGTTTTCGAGGAATGGGCATTTCAGATTATGTGACAGATATTGCACAGGTAATCGACCAGCTTCCTGAAAAACCAGTGATTGTTGGGCATTCCATGGGAGGCCTGGTAACCCAGAAATATTTGGAAAAAAACACCCTTCCCGCAGCAATCCTGCTGGCATCTGTTCCCATTAAGGGGGTGCTGGGAACTACCCTTCGCATCGCATGTCGCCACCCGCTGATTTTGTTGAAGGTAAACCTGACCATGCGCCTGTATCCGGTGGTGGGAAGTCAAAAGCTTACCCGGGAAGCCTTTTTTTCAGAGGATATGGATCCTGATATGGTAAAAGAATATTTTCATAAAATGCAGGATGAATCTTATCGGGCATTCCTGGACATGATGTTTTTTCAGCTTCCCAAGCCTGATAAAGTTACTACAGATCTCCTCATACTCGGGGCGGAAAAAGATACCGTATTCACGATGAGCGAGATTAAGCAGACCGCAGCGGTTTATGGTATAACCCCTGAATTTTTCAAAGGAATGGCACATGATATGATGCTGGAAAAAGGCTGGCAGGAAGTGGCGGATCGGATCATTGAGTGGCTTAGTGAAAAAGGGATAGAATAAAAAGAATAATGGCGGGAAAGTCAAAAAATAAGCATCATGAATAATCAAAAGCTAATTACATCAATAACCGGCATTATAGTAGCGATACTGCTATTCTATTCCTCAGGAATAAAATTGCCGGTTTTAGATAAAAAGACGGATGCATACTTTGAGGAAGCCATCAGCAAAGCAGGTGTTACATATGCAACATGCAGAATTATCAATGCATCGGTCTCCATTATTAAAGATTCAGACCTGCAACTGGAACCGGGAGGCGTCGGCATATCATTAGCAATCGGCCAGGTTCTAGATCCAATCGACGATATGACAGAGCGTTTATCTGATGTGCTTGTAACAGCAATCACGTCACTGGGAATTCAAAAACTGGCATATGAAATCAGTGTGTCACTTGCACCGCCCATTCTTTCAATATGTCTATTTATTCTATCTGTTTTCGTATGGTTTAAAAATGAAAGGCTAAAATCTTTTCAGAAAACCATTCTGCGGTTTGCTATACTTGTTATTATTGCTCGCTTTTGTCTTCCAATGTCGTCTGTTGCAAATAAGCTGGTACACGAACATTTCTTTTCAGGCAAAATATCAGAGGCAAAAAAAGAACTTGCATTAAGCTTTGCCGGACTGGATAAGCTGAAGCAATTTTCTTTGCCGGAGACTGACGGAATCTTAGGCACCATCAAAAACAGCACTTCATTTTTAAAAGAAAAATCAATAGAATTTAAAAATGCGCTAAAGGCGATGGCAAATGGTATGGGAACTATAATAGAAAACCTGTTAAAGCTTACGTTCTTATATGTTGGTGTTTTTCTGATTCAAGTATTAATTTTGCCGCTTATGGTATTTTGGCTTCTTGTGAAAACAGCAAACGCTCTTTTTCTTACCAGCTATGCGACTCAGTAGTTTGCGTCCGCGTATTCCAGCCAGCCACCGGCTTTGACAAGTCCCTGGTCAAAATCTGAAATTTCAAATAATATTTCCATCTTATGTTCTGATGACGTTATAATAAAAAGGTTTTTTTCAAGATTTGTTTCAATGACGGTCTCTTTGCCGGCAAAATCATCGAATATTTTATCGATTGTCTTGGAAGGAAGCTCTATTGCCATCATGCCGCAATTAAACATATTCTGCCGGAAAATTCTTGCAAAACTCTCAGCAATAATAAGATGTATACCGTTAACTTCTAATGCCCAGGGCGCATGCTCTCTTGATGATCCGCACCCGAAATTACTTCTGGTGACAACAATACTCTTTCCGCTTATATCCCTTGAACAATCGAACTCTTCAAGATTCAGATCTTCCAGGAGATAAGGCTTGAGAGCCTCCTTTGAAACCTCTGTAAGATATTTTGCAGGAATTATTTCATCTGTATTG
>JAFDJC010000002.1 GCA_019307665.1 Deltaproteobacteria bacterium
CTGAACTGAAAGCCATCATGCCGTCAAGCTTGCCAAGCGTTATCGCAATCCAGTCCTTGGCCGTACATGTCGTAGTCACATTAGGATCGTGAAGCCCTTCCTTGACATTGACTGCCCCGTCAGCAACACATACTGTCCACTCGCCTCCGCCTGTACCGGTGATTACATACCCATAGTTGGCCGTTACTCCGGCTACACCGTCGGGATTCACACGCGACTCCATTGTTCCGAATATGTCGGCCACTGTTACTTCAGGGCCTTTCTTTGTAGGTGCGCCTTTTAATCCCCATTCCCGGAGTGTCTTTTTAAGCACTTTCCCCATCGGGCTTCGTGGAAAATCCTCTTCAATAAGTTCAACGTATTTCGGCACCTTGAAGTTTGCCAGACTCTTCTTACAGAATTCTATGACTTCTTCTTCTGTCAGAGAATCGTCTTCTGCGACAATAAAAGACTTTATCTCTTCTCCCATTGTCTTATCTTTGATGCCCACAGTGGCTGCTTCCGCTATTTTTGGGTGGGTAGCCAGGAAGTTGTCTATCTCTTTGGGGTAGACGTTTTCACCACCACGGATAATCATGTCTTTTTTCCTATCAACAATGAAGATGTATCCATCTTCATCCTTGATTCCGACATCGCCGGTGTGAAGATATCCGTCAACAATAGTCTTGGCTGTTTCTTCAGGCATATTGTAATAGCCCTGCATGACATTGTCGCCCTTTATCACTATCTCGCCTGATTCGTTATGAGGCATTTCATTTCCATCCTCATCAACGATCTTTATTTCCTGCCCGGGAAGAGCAATCCCGATGGAACCGATTTTCCGGACTCCTTCCCTTGGATTGATTGTGCTCACACATGTCCCCTCGGTCAGGCCGTAGCCTTCTATAATCGGAATGCCGAAGGTATCCTGGAAACTTTTCATGGTCTCTTCTGTAAGAGGAGCTGCTCCGCAAATGCCGAATTTCAGGGAGCTAAGGTCAAATTTCTGTCTTCCCGGGTCGGTGAGAAGAATTTGATAGACAGCTGGAACAGCCGACCAGAAATTCACTTTAAATTCATCGACCACTTCCCAGAATTCGCTTGCACTGAAGGATTTTCTTAATACGATCTGCTGCCCTTTTTCCAGGCTTGATGTGCATGTAAGCATGGCATTTACATGGAAAAGAGGCAAAAAGCATAAGAAAGTCTCATTTTCAGCAGAATTTAATGCCCTGTTAATTCCATTGCTGTCAGCGATAATGTTTTTGTGTGAAAGAAGCACACCTTTGGGATTTCCGGTGGTTCCGGAAGTATAGAATATATAGGCTGTATCCTCTTCATCACATTCGCACTTTGTTGGTGTTTTGTCCCCGTCCTTGAGCAGATTAGAATAGGATATATTCTCCGGAGCCGGATTTTCACCGATTTCGATCACGATCTCCAGATCCGGACATTTTGAGCGAATGTCATTCAGTATCGGCAGATACTGGTCTTGTATAATCAAACCGCGGCCTTTGGAATCGTTTAACAGGTATTCCACTTCAGGCGCTTTCCACCAACCATTGATCGGACCCGCAACAGCACCTATTAAATGAATTGCAAAATAGGCGATAAGTGTCTCGGGACTGTTCTGTACAAAGACATGAATAAAATCCCCTTTCTTGAAGCCTTGTTTTTTAAGACCATTTGCAAGGATATGCACACGATCCATCAGTTCCCCGTACGTAATCGTCTCACCATAAAACTGAATATACGGTTCATTTTTGAATTTCTTTATGGCATCATTGTAGTAATTGCCAAGGTTCATGATAGCCTCCCACGATATATTTTTAATAAAATGTTAACTATTGCTTATATGTTCATACCTGACTCACACTCTACCAAGGTGTCTCCCGTGTAAGGAGAAACAGAACCGACCACATGGTTCCCCCGAACCCTGATGCCATTGCCTGATTTACAGTCTTTGGAACCTGATGATCTCCTGCGCAGCCCATAATCTGCAGCGCAGCTTCGGCAACTCTTATCATTGCCGTCGCACCGATGGGATTGGAAGCGATAACGCCTCCCGAGGGATTTATTGGAAAAGATCCGTCTATCGCTATTTCGTCATTTTCGATCATCTTCAGATGCTCATCACCCTCAAAGAGAAGAAATTCGCGAAGCCAGTCAAGACCCCACCAGCTTGAAGGGTCGTACATCTCAAACATGTCAATCTCTTTTCTGGGATCTTTAATGCCGTTTCTTGCAAAAAGCTTTTCCGCAGCATGACGGTGACTTGTTTTATAAGGCTCATTTCCAAAAATACAAAACATTTCTTCCCTGTGAACTGTTATATGATCCTTTATCCATGCCGGCTGTTTGCAAAGATTTTTTGCTTTTTCTTCAGAAGCAAAGATCATCACGCATGCCCCGTCACTCTGTGAACACATATGTATCATTCTGAGTTCCCCGACCAGAGCAGGTGAGCTTTCCGCAAGCTCGTCTCCCTGATCAAACTGGAGGTCAAAACGGCGGTGGGCTTTTTTGTTCTTCATCGCATGCTTGTCCATCTGTATGCGGTATTTCATGGATGCTTTCTTTGCCCGCTCCTCGCCAAATTCCTCTATAACGTCAGCAGCGGTCATGCCCGTTAGAGCACCTGTCTGAAGCTGTCTGGCCCATAGTGGATCAGCCATATTTGTAATTCCACCTGTTGTATGGCCTTCCTGGAGTTTTTCAAAACCTATCGCCAGGACAATATCGTGCAGCCCTGAAGCGACAAGGCTATCTGCCGCACACACCAGTGTCGCACCGGTTGTCCCTCCGGTTGTAACCCTCAGGGTTTCTTTTCCAAAAGAGCCTGATCCTAATGTATGCCACAAATCCGGCTGATGAATCATTTCGAAAAGCTCCATGTTGCCGTGTACAACACAATCGACATCATCCATTGTTATTCCTGCATGTTCCAGCGCCTCGACAACAGCTTCGTGAATCATCTCCGGCTGATTAACTTCCTCTCTGTGGCTTGAGTACACGGACTGTCCTACGCCTATTACTCCTACATTTCTATTTTTCTTCATTCTATCGCCTCCTAGTCCCTTTCCAGTGTAATCACAGAGTGAAACTGTCCTGCCGGTCCCATCACACCATGGGCCAACGCGGTTTTAGCATCTTTTATCTGCCTGTCACCGGCTTCTCCCTTGAGTTGGATTGCAGCTTCGGCTGCACGTACCAGACCACCCAAAATCATGGGATTGCCGGCAAGCATGCCTCCTGACGGATTTACGCGGTTTTTTGCCGGTCCATCAGCATCAATCCACTCGCCGCCCTTTCCATCATCACAGATACCGAGGCCTTCAATCCACATCGGCTGCTGAAAAGCATATTGATCAGAGATTTCTACTATATCAAACGCTTTTCGAGGATTCTTAATTCCGGCACGTTTGTACGCACGTTCGGCTGCTTTCTTTAAAGCAAAGTTTGAAGCAAGGTCCCTGTCTCCAAGAAAAAAGCTGTCCATGCAGTTTCCCACTCCGGTAATCCAGACAGGATTATCAGTAAACTCCTTGACACGTTCTTCAGCAGCCAGAATCATGCCGACAGCCCCGTCTGAAACCGGATAGGCATGCAGTCTGCGAATCGGATCAGCGAGCATCTCTGAAGACATCACTTCTTCTTTTGTGACTTTGATCGCTTCCGGTGTAAATGGATTTTTCGATCCATTCTCTCTTGCCCTCACTACGATATCTGCGAGCTGTGCGTCAGTGATCCCTGATTTTGAAGCATATGCCTGTGCCTGGAGTCCTGCTGCTGCACAAAAATCAAGGCCAACCGGTCTTGTGAAAAAAGGATCGTAAGCCAGGTGTGTTACCATGTTACGGCTTTTGGCCTGTGACTCCTTGCAGTGCCCGAGCACCAGAACCACGTCGCAGTGGCCGGACTGAATCGCTGCAAGCCCGTAGTACAAGGCCTGAATTCCCTCCTGCGCGACCTTTTCCTCGCACCTCATATGGGCGCCAAGGACATCGGTCATGCCGTTGTCTGAGATAGTACGGGCATCGTATATGTCGTCTGAAACACTTATGCTCATATTGATCCCCTTGTCTTCAGAAAAACCGACTCCTGTCTGATCCTGAAGAGACTCAAGAACTTCCAGGGCCATGCCCTGAAACCTCTCATACCACTTGTCGTGTTCATAAACTGTCTGCGCTGCCGCGCAAATCCCGACTTTTCTTGCCATTTCCGTTACCCTCCTTGCTTATTATTCGAGGTTTACCATTTTTAATATCTTACCATTTATATATAACAATTCCAGAAATCTCCGTTTTTGATCGCTTTAATAATCTTATCCTTTTCTCTCATGCAATCCATCTCTATCCATGCCCGACCGCACCCGATCCTTGTATGAGAGTCATCTGTCGCCACCTTTGGATATAAAATTTCAGGGATCTCAAATTCACTGGTACGAAATCCCTTTGATGTCACTTCCACTGCATCAATTGGCATCTTCCCCGCAACCGAACTAATTCTTTCAATCGCCTTATCCATGGGAACGTCCAGCTCTGAAGGATGATTGAAGATATGCAAAGTCTCTTTGTCACCGTCGATCCGGTTCACATGAACATACCCTTTCTCAAAAACCGTCAGTTCTACTCCAGTAAAAACAATCATGCCTGTCTTGATATCCTTAACCGGTGCATAACAGTCCGGTCGCAACAGATAGTCGTGATCGGTCAGGGCAATAAAATCAAACCCTAAACTCTCATACACCATCACCACCTCATCTATGGAAAGATCACCGTCAGAGCATGTGGTGTGGATATGCAATCCACCTTTCAGGTGCATGTTTCCCCGTTAAACATATTGTTGATCCCACCAATGATAAAGTCGACTGCATCCCTGCCTATTATTTTCATGTCCTCAGAACTTTCCCGCCAAAACAAATATTTATATGCAACACGCTCATAAATTCCCATGATACTTACAGCGACAACCTCTGCTGAAAACCCTGATTTAAAACTGTGGCCGAGATTTTCGCTAACCCTCACCAGGGCATTGAGAACATCACCGGTCAGCTTGTCAAATATTTCCCGTCGTCGTTCTTCAACAACAGGACTCTTTCCCACCGATTCCCTGAAAATAATCGCCACCTTTTCAGGATACTGTGTACAGAACTCTTCAAAAAACATTTGCCCGGCATTTTTGAAGCCATCAAGCGACTCTCCTGTTTTTTTAAATTCGCTCCCGAGAATCTTTCTTAACCTGAAACCTATTTCTTCAAGGAGTTGGATAAGAAGATCTTCTTTATTCTTGAAATAAAAATAGACGGCTCCGACAGATACTTCGGCAGCATCAGCAATCATTTCCATGCTCGCCTTTTGATAGCCCTCTTTTGCAAATAATTCCTCCGCAGCACTTAAAATGGTCTGATAGCGCTGTTCACGCTCACGTTGCCTTCGCTGGGCCGACTTGGAAAGTGTTTTCTCGTTGTCTGTTTTATTTTTTTCCGTCATTTTCCATCCTGTCTGTTAACGAATCCCCATTGCAGCATCCCCTATTTTAACACGGGAGATTTCAGTTGAGGTTCCTGCAATCTGAAGATATTTTGAACATCTAAATGCCCGCTCAGCCGCATTCCCGGTCTGATAGCCGGAACCTGCCAGAATTTGAAGCGCTGAGCTCGCCACCTGTTCCGCGGATTCGGTCAAAAAGACTTTTGAACTGAGTGTGAAAGAGTCAGCATCTTTTGGATTGTCAGCAGCGTTCCAGGCTGCCCGGTATGCAAAAAGCTGTGAAGTTTGAAACAGAGTCAGCATCTCAGCCAGTTTAAAACCAACTTCCTGATAGGCTATCACCGGCTTGCCGCCGCTTTTATGTGACTTTGCATAATCCCTTGCAGCTTCGTATGCTGATTTCATCAACCCGAGGCTTGCACCGAGAAGGACTTGGTTTTCCCACATCTTTATCTTTGATAAAATATCGACCTTGTCAAAAGGGCCTATGACATTAGCTGCATCGATACTGCAGCCTTCAAGACGAATTCCGGAAACAGCAGCTCCGTCATACCCGACCATGGACATTTTCTCTTCCACAACAAGTCCTTTTGTCCCCTTCTCTACCATAAAGACCACGGGTTTGCCGTCCATCATCCCTGCAACAGCTATCCAGTCTGCCAAAGGCGCATTAACGACATACTGCTTGGCACCGTTTACGATAACCTTATCCCTGTCTGCCCTGCCTTCTGTCTTTAACGGCTCATTCTCAACATTCATGGAATCTTCCGAAACCGCAACAGCACCTAAAATCTTTCCTTCAAGAAGAGGTGTCAGGAGATTCCCCTTGAGCCTGTCATCACACAATTCAGCAACAATTTTTCCAAAAACACGCGTACTCATCTCAACAGACAGAAGCACAGACGGCGAAAACGCGCCTACAACTTCCATTGCTCCCATGAGTGTCAACAAACCATTATACTCTTTTTCTTCTTGTATGGCCAGGTTCAGGTACGGCGTCTTTGCAAGCCGATCAATAACTGCCCGTATATTTTCTTCAGGACCTCCGGCTTCCAGGTTTTTTTCTTCTGAAAGCTTTTGCATAATATTTTGTATATCGATAAAAAAGGCAAGTTCCTTTTCGCTGAAATCGTAATTCATTTTGCTTCTCCTTTAATTTTTGCTACAGCTACATCAGCTTTGAAATGATCATTTTCTGAATATCGGAAGTTCCGCCTCCGATGGGAGCAAGGCGGCTGTCACGCATAATTCTTTCCATATCATATTCATGGCAGTATCCGTACCCGCCGTGAAGAACCATGGCATCATTTGCAGGAGCCATGCTCCAGTCACCCACAAATAGCTTTGCAACTGCGGCTTCAAGATGGTTCAGAGGACGGCCCTGGTCCTTGCAGTACGCTATCCTATATACAAGAGAGCGTGCCGCCTCTCCAAATATCCGTATATCAGCCAGCTTGTGCTTAATGGCCTGAAATTTCCCTATGGGTCTCCCGAACTGTTCTCTTTTCTTTGCGTAGTCTGCGCACCTTTTTAGCATGAAAGTGGAAGCTCCTACAAACGGGGCCAGCAATGCACTTCTGTCCCATTCCACTGTCTGCATCGACATGTTAAAACCTTCCCCTTCTTTTCCGAGAAGATTTTCAGCCGGAATCTCACAGTTGTCGAGAAAAAGCTCGGAAGTCTGGGAAGTGCAGACACCCATCTTTATCAGGTTTGGTCCTGATTTGAAACCTTTGGTCCCTTTCTCAACGATAAAAGCTGAAATACCGGCATGATGCTTTTCAGGATCTGTTTTAGCATAAATTACCGATACATCAGCTATGGGGCCATTGGTAATAAATATCTTGCTACCGTTTAAGATATATTTGTCGCCCTTCTTTTCAGCGGTAGCCTTAAGTGAAGCCACATCAGACCCTGCATCGGGTTCCGTAAGCCCCATGCACCCTATCCACTCTCCACTTGCCAGTTTTGGAATGTATTTTTTACGCTGTTCATCTGTTCCGTGTGAAAAGATCGTGTCAGCGCATAAAAAAGTATGAGCTCCGTAAGCGAGTGTAAGGCCTCCGTCTACGCCTGCTTCACCGAGTGCCTCACCTGCCATAACAGTAGTAATGACATCAGCATCACTACCGCCCAGCTCTTCCGGAAAGTGAAGCCCCAGAATGCCGAACTCACCCAATTTTCTGAACGATTCAAAATCGAATTGTTTTTTAAGGTCATGTTCCTGAACCCTGGGCACAATCTCTTTTTTTGCAAAATTGATGACTTCCTTCTTGAACATCAACTGCTCTTTTGTAAATGCAAAATCCATTAGCCTCTCCTGTTCTAATTCTAATTTTGGTCTGTTTCTTTTTCCTTCTAGTACATAAAACTCGAATATGTTTTATAATTTTATTCATTAACAAAATCTGATTCGGATTTATAATCTCATTCATATTAAAAGTCAAGTTTTTTATGAGCGCAAATTTGATGATTTCGTGAAAAGTCCCGACCCCGTCACTCCGGCGAAGGCCGTAGCCCAGAAGCTATTGAAATGACTGGATAGCGCTAACGGTTGCGCCTCTCAGCTTGAAACCCGGCACTACGTGTCCGGCCTTCGCCGAATGACAATAAATGGATTTTTTGATTTTTTACAAGATTATCAAGTTTGAATTTGACACAGAACATGCATTATTTTGAACTTAAAGAATTAAAGAATGATCTGACCGCCGGTCTATTTAAATAATATCTGGTACTTATCCCCAAAAACCGGGCAGTTGAATTTGTTAATATTTGCTTTTGTTTTTTAGGTCTGTATATATGGAATCAAAGTCGTTTTGGTTTTGTTTTATTTCGACAATCAGTTTTTTTAAATCAGGAAGGGAAGCTTTCCCATCTCTGTAATTTAAAAGGTGATTGTAAAAACTGCCTGCTTTATAGAATGTTCTATTTTTCGCATTAAGGACCGGTTTTATTGTATCGTTATAATTTGAATCAACGGGTAGGGTTAATTTGTCACTACAGTTTTTTGCTGTTGCGGCAAAACGCGAACAGAAAAATATGAATTTATCAGAGCCTGCCAACTGATTGTAGTTTTTTGCATTTGCAAACTGTTCCAGCTTTTTAAAATAGAAGAGAAATTTTCCATAGTCACTGCTCTCATTCACTGCTTTTATTTTTGAATCAAGGAACGAAAATTCTGATATTTTTTGCGTTTGGGACGCAATTCTTCCGCCTGAAGAAGTCCCTGATTCTGCTGCTATGTCGGATGGCTGTTTCTGGTCATCAGCGCCGGAATTGCCTTTTACACTGCTTAGGGATTCATCGCTAAGCGTGTCCATAGCTGTGTATACCGGGACGGGAAAAAGCATTGTTACAGCCGCTGTCAGAATGATTAAAAATAACTTCATTTTTTTACATTAACTTTGATAACTGAACTGATGAGCTAACCGAAAACTCCGATGGATTACTAGTAGCCTGCTCGGTTATGTCATGCTTCCACACTGTCTTTAAGCATTCTCTCTGGTCAATACCTGAACGCCTTTCAGGTATATACAAGGAATATGAAAAAATTCTTCTTTCAACTCCGCACCGTCTCTCTTTTGAATAATTTGTCATCAACACTGAAGGCTCCTGTTGCTATATATGTTTACAAGTATCCAAGAAACATTACGTCCAACGCAGAACTATGTGTTTTCTATTATTACCAATTCAAGCTTCTTAAATTTTTTGAGTTTTGTTTCACAAACACTTTACTTGAATCTTATGTCAGCTATCAAATCATCGCACCGTAATTACCTATATATGAAAAAACAGATGAATAGACAATATGGAATGATCATGGGTAAAATATGGAATAAAGACCCATATTGTTTTATGTTAACAAGGTAGGTTTTGAGGTTAATTTTTCTGTTTTTTATTCCAAGCTTCTTGCGAATACTGTCACGATAAGTATCAATTGTACTTGTAGCAACTCCTAATAACTTAGCCATTTCTTTAGTGGTTTTTCCGTTTTTTACAAAATTAGCAACCTGAAATTCTACGGGTGTAAACTTTAAAAATATTGAGTTCAATTTGCGGGAAAACGGAGAGGTAATGACGTTTCTCCGAATACTCCTCTTTTTGCAATTTCATCCCACACTTCTTCTGAAATTCTTATTGTTCTCATAGCTCCCTCCTTTTATGGTTGTTGAAGGATATATTAATCACATTATAACAAGGTGTTAAGTAATGTTTTTTATTAAGTTTCCAAATATATAAAATGTTTATTATTCTTGCATATTTATCCAATTTACATTAATTATCTATTTTAACTTCCTTCTATTCATGGGATTTTATGAATAGTAATATCAAGCGATTTCACTGGATAGCATGAAAGCCCCTGCGACCAGTGAACCTTAACGTTCGCTTCCACTCAAACAATGCTCAATGAATACCACTATGAGCTAAGGAGGGATAAAATAATGAAAGAATTTAGCGTAATAATTGAAAAAGATGAGGATGGTTATTTTGTTGCTTCTGTACCGACACTCCGGGGATGTCATACTCAGGCAAAATCTCTTGATACATTAATTAAGAGAATTAAAGAGGCTATTGAACTTTGTCTTGAAGTGGAAAAACCGACATCCAGTGAATTTATTGGTATCCAAAAAGTGGCGGTAAACTTATGACTACGTTCCCCTCAATAACCGGTAGTCGATTAATTCGTGCTCTGCGTAAACTGGGATTCGAAGTAATACGAATAAAAGGCAGCCATCATTTCATGTTGCATCAAGACGGTCGATGTACCGTTGTTCCTCTGCATAGAGGAGAGAGTATAGGTCGTGGGCTTCTTGCTCAAATTTTACGAGACTGTGATATCACAAAAAAAGAATTACAGAAAAAGCTTTAAGTGAACATTGACTGCACCTGACGCCAAAAGCCGAGCCGTTTGGGAAGTTTTTACAGGAGTTTCAGAGATAAACACCCATCCACAGTTCAACTATTTGATTTTCAAACAGTTTCTTGCCATTTTGTGCTTGACATGTAAGACCCTACTATATATGGTGGGGTAGCCATTCAGCTTTTTTTATTATATCACGGTCTTCAAACGAATCGTAATTCAGATACACCGATTTTTGAATTGTTTTCGCGATTTCCCTGGATAAAAATGTTTTCCCTACCTGCCTTGGACCGATTATAAAGACCATTTTTTTTGAAAGATCTTTAATGATAAGTTTTTGCTGAGCACGCCTCATACGGACTATTATGCATAGCTTTGCAAAATAATCAAGACTTTTCCGCAAACCATTGCGAAAAAGTCATAAAAATAGCCTCCTTGGCCAAAACACTTTGCTTTTTTCCAGGGCATTTTTAACTTCTCAAGTTATGCCAAAATTCTGCCGATAATATATTAAATCTATATGTAAATCCTTTTTTGCGGTAATATAATGACACTATTCTTTTCACATTCTTTTCAAAGGGGAGATTCCAGCATGACGTCACTCGGCAGTATTACCAGCCTTGGTGTCGGATCGGGCTTTGACCTTCAGCAAATGCTTGAGGATTTCAGAAAAGTCGATGAGTCCCCCATCAATTCGATGTCTTAAACCTTTCCCTTGAATCTAATTTTATTGAAAGAAGCGTTTCCGTATCAGATGAGGATGTAGCCACAGCGACCGCTCTTGCCGGAGCACTCAAGCACATCCGTCTCGTAGAAGATGGAATCAAAGAAAACGATGTCCCACAAAAAGGGGCGAAAACACAGCATTAATTGACAATTCTTATTTCCCGCCTTATATTTCTTCGTCAACTGTCAAAAAGCCAAAAAAAGCTAAAAATAAGGATTCGACAAATGCTTACAGAAAAACAGCTTCAAAAATATGCGGACGTACTTTTATGGGGTCTTAAAACCGCAAGGACAGGAAAAGAAAAGAAAAACGACATTATATTGATTCGATACAGCCTGCCCGCCATTCGGCTTGCTGAAATCCTGCAAAAAAAAATCCTTGAAACAGGACGAAACCCTGTGCTCCGCTCAGGAATGACACCTGTGATGGAAAAACAGTTTTACAAAATCTCGAATACCCCCCAGCTCGTATTTCAGCCACCCGGCGAAAAAGATCTGTATCGGAATATTAACGGCAGCATATTCCTGCATGCACCTGAATCCATAACACATTTAAGCGATGTTGATCCGGCAAGGATAGGAAGGACAGCAGTGGCAAGAAAAAATCTCAAAGAGATACTCGATAAAAGGGAGTCCTTTGGAGATTTTGGATGGACCCTCTGCGTTTTTCCTACCAGTGAACTTGCCCGCCATGCCGGACTCACACTTGAAGACTACTCAAAGCAAATCGCAAGGGCTTGCTTTATTGACAGAAAAGATCCCGTCTCCCTCTGGCAGGATGTGTATAAAAAAGCCACATATATCAAAAAAAGACTTAACAACATCAAAATAAACAAATTTCACATCGAATCTGAGAACATTGATCTGGAAATAACCCCTGGTGAAAAGAGGCGCTGGATAGGTATATCCGGGCACAATATTCCAAGTTTTGAGCTTTTTATGTCACCGGACTGGCGCGGCACCAACGGAATCTATTATGCTGACCAACCGTCTTACAGAACCGGCAATTATGTGAAAGGCGTAAGGCTGGAATTTAAAAACGGAACAGTGGTCAATGCCAAAGCCGAGGAAGGGGAAGCCTTTTTAAAAAAGCAGCTTTTAATGGACAAAGGTGCCTCCCGACTCGGAGAATTTTCTTTAACCGATAAAAATTTTTCCAAAATAAACCGATTCATGGCAAACACTCTTTTTGATGAAAACTATGGCGGGAAATACGGAAACTGCCATGTTGCACTCGGTTCATCTTATGCAGACACATATGACGGCAACCAGCGAACACTTACAAAGGAACGTAAGGAAAAACTCGGATTTAACGATTCTGCACTTCACTGGGACATCGTCAACACAGAAAAAAAAAGGGTAACAGCGCATCTCGCATCCGGTATTACAATGGTGATTTACGAAAACGGCAAGTTTGTATAATGAAGGAGACAGGTGCTATTTAATTCTCATAACCTCACTGCTTGGATTCTTTGCTCTGTATTCTTCAAGCAAAGTGAGTGTGCTTTCTAGAAATTCCCTTGAATAAAGAACTCCAATAAGAGATTCTCGTGCCTTTTTTGCTGCGTCAAGAATAAATTTTCTGGTTTCATCGCTTTTGTCTGCGTGTACTATGGTAATCCCTGCTTTTTTCAGGATCTCAATTGACCTGTCATTCTGATCTCTTTCTAACTTTACAACATTTTTATAATGATCGCCCATGATCTCCTTTATTTTTCTTCTGCTCTCAGGGGATATTCTGTCCCATTTTTTTTTGGTTACGATCAGGGCTCCGATTGCATTCATGCTTGGATATTCATCCATATATTTAAACCTTGTATACCAGCGGAACGCCACTGCACCGAATGGTGTTGAACTGGCGGTATCAATCATTCGTGTTGAAAGGGATGTAAGAACATCTGTTAGAGGAAGGGGAACCGGTGCAATATCAAGGGCATCAAACATTGCCTGGCCAAGCCTGTCTCCCTCCCACATCCACCACTTCTGGCTCCTGGCAACCTCGATCGAAGTGATGGGAATCTTTGAAAAATTGTAGACAAAACCGACTTCTCCCCAAGCAATAACTTCATACCCCTTCTCCCTGAACAGCCTGTTCATTGTGTCTTCAAGTTTCGACCTGATATAGGTTACTTCTCCGTAGTTTTTAAAAAGATACGGGAGTTCGGTGACCCTTACTTCGGGTACTATTTTTCCCAGGCCATGACCGGTAAAACCACCTCCGTGAAGCTGCCCGAACCTGATCTTTCGCAACACATCGCTCTCATCTCCCTGGATGCCTCCATAGTAAGTCTTGAAATATACCTCGTTGTTTGTCTCCGCCAACACACGGTCCTTGAACCTTTCAAACATACTGGTTTCGCCCCTGGGCGCTAATGTTGCGATTTTAATTGTTATTTTCGCTTCTTTCTGGAATGCACTCGTTAATGCAGGAATCAAGAGAAAGATGATAATTGCCAAAATGATTTTTTTCATATCACACCCATTAATAGATAATAATTATAAACCCTGATTATATGCTCTGGGTACCAGACCTTACATCAGATGTATCCGGCGGCACCCATCGCAATCCGCCCTTAAACCCAAATGCCCTGTAAATATAAAATGTTCTGGCAGGCTCTTTTTTATCTGAATAAAACGGATCCCTAAAAACATTAACCTCAACCGGAGGTTCCACCCTGTCAAAAACCTGGTTTAATGTTTTTTGGTGATCATCAGAATGACTTGTGATACCGATGGCATCAAACCCGATATAGTCTTCATCTTTGCACCAGTAATCATATACATTCGGACGGCTCCACCTGTTTATGGAAACCGTGTCCGGCTGTCCGGGAGTGTAAAATGCAAGCTCGCTTGCGATCTGGTAACGCTTTCCGAACAAAAAAGTCTTTTCAGGATTCGGCATCTGTTTCATCATGCCATCAACTTTTTGACCGATCATTTTCCATCCCGTCACTTCCCGTGCAACCCGGTCAAGCTTTTTGGAAATTGGCAAGATCGGCACTGCAACATGTAAAAGGAGTATGGCGGTAAGGATGTAGGATGTCCCGATGGCCCACGGCCAGGCCTTTCGGTATAGCACAGGAACATTGTCATCACTGCCGCCGCTGCCTTTACCTGCATAAAGTGCTGCTGCAAGAACAAACGCCGTCAGATAGCAGGCTCCAGGCCAGTTTCCGTAAACCCTTTTGTGAAGGCTTAACACGGCAAAACCGGCAAACATGACAAACGAACAAAGGAACATATAGAGATAAATCGGATTTTTTCGAATATTTCGAACCGCATAATAACAGGCATAAAGGACAAGAACAAAAACAATGGGTGACAGAAGCCCTACCTGTGATGCCAGGTAGTCGCCCAGGTATTTTAAGTGGAGTTCAAAACCTGTATTGGCACCGCCGATGTGCGCCACGTGTCGGACTGAATTCCACCCGTTTTCCGCGTTCCAATAAATTACCGGCAAAAACATTAAAAACCCGAGCATAAGGCCTGCATAAGGCCTGATCCGAAGAAGCCTGTCCCTGTATTCCGGCAAAACAAGACCAAAAAGGTACGCGCCCGGCAAAAAAATCACCATGGTAAACTTGGCAAGCATCCCAAACCCGAACCAGAAACCTCCGAGAAGCCACTCATTCCATGTGTCGTTTTCATACGCCTTTGCCACGTGAAATGCCGCGCCTGCCCATCCTGCAGACTGAAGCGCATCTGTTGTGGCAAGAAGTCCTCCGACATTTAATTCCAGGATGCCCTGGGTAAGAAGTGCCGTATGAAAAGCAGCCCTTGCGCCAAACCATCGTCTCGCCATTGCAACCATATAGATAGAAGCAATCCCCATTGACAAAACAGACGGAAGACGCACCGCCCTTTCATTCTGGCCGAAAAGTTCCGTTGAAAGCCGTATTGCCCATCCGATTAAAGGCGAATTGTCGTGATATCCCCACGCAAGATGTCGGCTCCATTGCCAGTAATTGGTCTCATCCGGCACCAGGAGAAAAAGGCCTGAGTAAAAAATCCTGAAAAACATCAAACCGATGACGATGAGCCAGGCAGCATTGATGTAGTTTTTTTCTTTGCTTTGCATCATTAATTCCAATTTATATCAGTGCAGTTAAAATATCAAGGAGCATTGAAGCCAGAACTTTTCCCAAAAACATAGCTAAGGCATTGGCAAACGTATTAAATTCAGGTGTTGAGTCGGATTAGCAAGTGGAAAAGCCATTTTTTGATAAATTTTTGGGAAATTTTCAAAATATTTTTGTAAAACGATAAAATGGATGATGGGTGGTGCCGGCAACTCGTTGCCGGCATCCGAAGGACAAGAAGCCATCTAAATAAAATGTCTCTGCCGATATTCCCTTTCTCTACTTAAAACCTGCCGGTTTTTGGTTTGGTTTTTTGTTGTTTTGAAAATGATATCACCATTATTTATTTAATTACAATTGGTTATATCGGAAAAATATCCCAAGGTCTTGGCCTCTCTAAAACCATGACATAGACAAATCATATCCCCAAAATGACTTTTAGTTATTTCTTTTTGATATCGCAGATTCTTTTTTATATGCAGTGCATAAAATAATCATTTTATCTAAATTTCATAATTAATGGGTTTTTGTCGTTTAATACTTTAATTAGGGGGTAAAAGATGTTTTTGAACAATGTTCGGATTTTTTTGTTTCCAGCCATTTCTTCTAACATCCATAAATTATAGAAAATATAAATTTGTTGAATTATCCATCACATTTGTTATCGTGGTCGAAAATCGCGGTATTTTAATCAATTCGAGAAATTCTATTTAATAATATAGTTCGGCAAGGAGGATTGTTATGAGATCGGCAAACCAAAGGAAAGTGGCCATAGTCGGTGCAGGAGCTGTGGGTTCGACGTTTGCCTACGCCCTCGCACAAAGCGGCTTGGCCGACCAGATTGTACTCATCGACCAGAACAGGGATCTCGCCCAAGGTCAGGTGCTGGACCTTGCCCATGGACAGCCATTCTTTCCTGCCGTATCCATTCGAAAGGGCAGCGCTTCCGATTACGGTGATGCCCAGCTGATTGTAATCACAGCTGGGACCGCCCAGCGACCAGGCGAGACGCGCCTTCAGCTTCTCCTGAGAAACGCTACGATCATGCAAAGCATAGTTGACGATGTCGCCAAGCAGAACCCAAACGGCGTGATACTCATCGTCAGCAATCCTGTGGATGTGATGACTAACGTTGCCATCCAGAGCGCTGGTGACGCAAGAGGCCGAGTGTTCGGGTCAGGCACGGTTCTGGACAGCGCCCGTCTCCGGTATTTCCTGAGTGAGTGTTGTGGAGTCGACGTACACAACGTGCATGCATATATCTTGGGCGAGCATGGCGATTCGGAGTTCGCGGCTTGGTCAATGACGCATATAGCGGGTATGCCGATCGATGAATTCTGTCAGATCTGCGGGCGGTGCCCCGATTGGACTGCTGAGCGCAACACGATTGAGCAGAAAGTGCAGAATTCTGCCTACCACATCATTGACTACAAGGGGACCACCTGTTTCGCGGTTGGCCTCGCCCTAGTTCGCATTGCAGGTGCGATTCTGCGTGGGGAGAGAAGTGTTCTCACCGTGTCGACCAAGCTGGATGGCGAGTTCGGACTTCAGGATGTTTGCCTCAGTGTACCGTGCATCGTGTCCGCAGGAGGTGTTGAGAGGGTTCTCGAGAGCCAACTGCCGGACAATGAAATAGCGGCTCTCCGGGCTTCCGCCTCGGTGCTCAAGGAGGCAATTGCGCAACTCGATGTGGAAGTCTGAGAAGAGATCCGGTGCCGAACAAAGCCATAGAGGCGACACCCTAAAGGGCGCGCCTCATGGCATGCGTTCAAGTGATCTCCTCTGGAAGTATGAAATTTCGAAAGCAAGTAATTCTGAGATCGGCAAATCAAACATAAGCAAAAAGTGACTCTCCGAAAATTACATATTTATCGTTGATCGCACTAAACCCTTAACTGGTAACTTCCTTTGACGATCAATAAGGCGGGATTAACAGCTATGATATAAAATGCCATATTTTTTTGGTTCATCAATCTTCCATTTTTGCTATAAGTGAACAAAGGTTTCTTGTGCTGTCGCACCCGGACAACGAGTTGTCCGGGCCACCCAAACGTGTGCTATCCGTTTCTTTTTTAAACGAAAAAAAATTGGGGAAAGTTCAGTCATTGAAACAGGATCATTGAAAAAACGTGCCAAACCATATACAAGAAAACAAGCAATATAAGAAACAGTAGCCATGGAAAAACATTATAAAAAAATATTCATTACAATAATTGCCGTAAAGCTGCTTCTTGCCTGGCTGTTTCCCATTACATCCGATGAAGCCTACTTCTACACATGGACCAAACAGTTGGACGTCAACTTTTATGATCACCCCCCCATGACCGGCTGGGCTGTCTGGCTTTTTTCTTCTTTTGGGGATCACATTTTCTTTTTAAGGTTCTTCACCGTTCTTTGTGGAGTGGTGGTGGCCGCCGGTATCTTTTTTATCATAAAAGAACTTTTTAAAGATCATGAAAAGGCCGCCATTGTATCACTCTCATTTCTTGTTGCTCCCCTGCATATGCTGTTTTTTCCCATCAGCACTGACTCGCCGCTGTTTGTTTTTGTTTTTCTTTCGGGCGCTGCCTTTTATTATGGCGTCAACCGTAAAACACCCGGCCTCGTCTTCTTGTCCGGTATTTTTCTGGGCCTTGCTGTCCTCAGTAAATACTTTGCAGGCCTTCTGCTCATCGCCTTTTTTACCTGTATTTTTATAAAAAAGGAACGCCGGCCCGTAAAAAACAGCCTCCTGCTTCTTGCCGGATCTGTTCCCTTTGTGCTGTTGCATCTTTACTGGAATTACATGAGCTGTTGGACCAACATCATGTTCAATGTGATCAACAGAAATAAAAACATCTCTTATGACTTTTCAGGACTGCTTGTTTTCCCGGCATGCCAGATCTATCTTGCGACACCATGGCTTCTTTATTTTCTTTTTAAAAATTTCAGGCATGTTTTGGAAAAGATCAAACAAGACAACAACCTGTTTATCTATTTTTATCTTATACCCATCATGATACTGTTCCTTGTATCATTTTACAATACAGGTCTACACTGGGTGCTTGCCTTTTATCCTTTCCTGTTTTTACTTACGGCATATCTTAAAAAAGAAATTCTGAAAAAAATTGTTAAATATTCTCTGGTATTCAGCCTTGTCCACCTGGCATTGATCTTTATTGTCCTTTTGCTCCCGATTGAGACGTTCAAAAACCACCAATACTATCATGATTTTGTTCTCTGCATGCATGGTGACGAGGTATATGAAAAACTGACAGATCAATTCGGATCTGATTATATCCTTGCAACAAACGGTTATTACACTTCAGGAGCGCTTGCCTATTTCAGCAAAAAAAGATGTATTGTGTTTCTTGACAACTCAAAATACGGGCGGCACGATGACAAGCTGACGGATTTTAAAAGGCTTGACGGAAAAGACATTCTGGTATTTGCCACCCTTGAATTAAAAGCCGACTACACCCCGTTTTTTAAACAAATCAAGAAAGAAAAGCTGACTGTAAGACAGAACGATTTCAATATACTAATTGGCAAAGGGTTTAACTACAGTGCATACAAAGAACTTTTCCTGAAAAAAATTCTTCAAGACCGGTATGATATTCCTGATTTTCTGCCTGTGGGCGACTGTTATTTTTATAACCTCTATTTTCCTGAAAAAAATTGCCCGAATTAAGACCAGACTATGATCAGATTAGAATCGGGTTAGAAGTTTGACCGATTCCGGCAGCTTATTGCCTTTAGTGATCTTATTTGCTATGGTACCCGGAACGATTTAATATGTTTAGGCATTTAGCACTTTAAAATTAAAATATGATGAAATTTAAATCCTTCATTCATTTGGCCAGACCTCACCAGTACATGAAAAACGGGTTTGTCTGGCTGCCGCTCTTTTTTGCAGGCCAGGTGCATAACCTTAACTCTGTTTTGCATACTTTTTATGCATTTATTGCATTCTGCCTGGCGGCAAGCAGCATCTATATTATTAATGACATCAAAGATGCCGAAGAGGACAAACTGCACCCGCTTAAAAAATTCAGGCCGATTGCATCAGGCGAGTTAAACCGTTTTGAAGCCGGCTGTTTCTTTATCATCCTTCTTTTTTCGACCGGTATGCTGTCCTTTTCTTTTCTGCCGAATTCATTTCTTTATATTGTGGGCGGATATATTATTCTTAACCTTGCCTATTCGGGGTTTTTGAAACATATAGCGATTATCGATGTGGTATGCATCGCAATGGGATTTGTTCTGAGGGTCAGGGCGGGCGGTATAGCCGGAGATGTGGCCATAAGTCCCTGGATTATGATTATGACATTTCTTCTTGCCATGTTTCTCGCTCTTGCCAAAAGAAGAGACGACCTGCTTCTTTCCGACAATGGAATCGGTTCAAGAAAATCCCTGGATGGATACAATCTTGAATTTGTTTCCGCCAGCATGATTGTCATGGCGTCTGTCATCATCGTTTCATATATTCTTTATTCTGTTTCGCCCGAGGTGATTGAAAAACATGGAACCGCAAACCTTTATCTGGCCTCTTTCTGGGTTATTGTGGGGCTTTTAAGATACATGCAGATTACCTTTGTCGAGAAACAAAGCGGGTCTCCGACCATGATTCTTTTAAAGGACTATATGCTGCAGGCCATAGTGATTCTATGGCTTTTAAGCATCTATCTTCTGATTTACCATTAGTACCTTAGAAATTATTTTCTGCACATTTTTCGCAGAAAACAATTTCGTCAAGGTACTTATCCAGCTCGGCTGGGTTAGGTACTTTTATGGAACTGACAAGCTGGGGACGACATCCACGGATCGCAGCATCCTCTTCATCATTTGAAACAGAGGGTGAACTCCTTCGTACGCTTGAAAAAGGCGGCGACATTATTGCCCGCGGACTGGGAAGAAGCTACGGTGACAGTGCCCTTAACAGCAATGTCATTTCAACTGCAAGATTTAACAAAATACTCGCCTTTGATCCGTCAAACGGCCTTGTTGTATGTGAAAGCGGCGTAACCCTGGCAGAACTTATAGAAATATTTCTTAAAAGGGGCTGGTTTTTATCGATAACTCCCGGCACGCGGTTGATAACTGTCGGCGGCGCCATAGCAAGCGATGTTCACGGAAAAAATCACCATACTGCCGGATGTTTCAGTGAATGTGTCGAGTGGTTCGAACTTATGCTCCCGGATAAAAGCATTGTCCGGTGCAGCAGGGAGGAAAACAGGGAACTGTTTCTAGCAACCTGCGGCGGTATGGGACTTACCGGAATTATCCTGACTGCCGCCATCAGGCTGAAACGGGTCAACAGCGCGTATATCCGTGAAACCGTTATCAGGTGTAACAATCTTTCTGAAATTTTCCATCTTTTTGACGTGTATCAGGCTACGACATATTCGGTGGCCTGGATAGACTGTGCAGCATCGGGAAAACGCCTCGGAAGATCTGTTTTAATGGCAGGTGAACATGCCGAGGCAGGAAAACTGAACATACCGCTTCCGCGCACCCTGTCCGTGCCGTTTGATTTGCCGAGCTTTTGCCTGAACAAATATTCTGTTTCCATTTTTAACCGGCTCTACTTCAACACCAGCCCGTCACATATTAAAGACAGGCTTGTCCTTCTGGAACCATTTTTCTATCCACTTGATAAAATCGGCAACTGGAACCGTATATACGGCAAGAAAGGTTTTACACAATATCAACCGGTCATTCCCAGGGAAAGCGCCTATGAAGCGCTTAAGGAGATACTCAACAGAATAGCAAAACAGGGACTCGGTTCTTTTCTTGCTGTCCTCAAACTGTTCGGGCCTGAAAATGAAAACTTCATCTCCTTTCCCATGGGCGGATACACACTGGCGCTTGATTTTAAAATAGAACCAAGGCTGTTTCCTTTTCTGGACGAGCTTGACAGAATCGTCATCGATTTCGGCGGACGTGTCTATCTCACAAAAGATGTCAGAATGTCAAAAGAGGTGTTCAGAAAAGGTTACCCGGGGTGGGAACAGTTCGCGGAAATAAGGGAAAAATACAAAATGAAGGGTAAATTCGAATCTCTTCAGTCAAAAAGGCTTGAGGTGTAAATATGAATCTTTTGGTTTTAGGTGCAAATTCTGATGTGGCACATGCGGTTTCGAAAAAGTTTGCGAAAGAAGAAAAAGTAAACCTTTATCTTGCTTCGCGCAACATGGAAGTTCTTGAGAAAAAAGCACAAGACCTTCAAACAAGATTTGGTGTTAACGCAAAAGTATTATTTTTTGATGCAGAAGACGGGCAATCTCGAAAAGATTTTTATGAATCACTCGACCCCCGGCCTGATGGAGTCATACTTGCTTTCGGATATCTCGGTGATCAGGAAAAGGCGCAGGACAGTTTTGAAGAAGCGGAAAAAATTATTAACACAAACTTTACACATGCTGTTGCCATTCTTGAAGTCATTGCAAAAGATTTCGAAAAAAGGGGTCATGGTTTCATAGTTGGTATAAGTTCCGTCGCAGGAGAACGTGGCCGTAAAAGCAATTATTTCTATGGCGCCGCCAAAGGCGCCCTGTCGATTTATCTAAGCGGGCTCAGAAACAGGCTGTCAGGGCGTGGAATAAACGTTATCACCATTCTGCCTGGTTTTATCGATACAAAAATGACTGAGGGCATGGATTTACCGGGCGCCCTCACCGCATCACCGGATGAAGTTGCTGAAGACATCTATGTCGCCTTCAAAAAAAATAAGAGCATCGTCTATACTAAATGGTTCTGGAAGTGGGTAATGGCGATTATAAAATCGATTCCTGAACCGATTTTCAAACGCATGAGTCTGTAACATTTGCTCTGTAGCATTTGTATAGGTCAGGCATGACGCATTTTGAACCGGCTTATATTAAAACATATGAGACAGGCAGCCTGAATAAAAAGATAGAAAAAGCATATCAGGCTTTAAAAAACTGTAGGCTCTGCCCGCGAAAATGCGGGGTTGACAGGACAGCAGGAAAAACCGGCATATGCCTGACCGGGGAAAAAGCGGTTGTATGCAGTTTTAACGCTCATTTTGGTGAAGAATCTCCATTGGTGGGCACTAACGGTTCGGGAACGATTTTCTTTACGTACTGCAACCTGATGTGCAATTTCTGTCAAAATTATGAAATCAGCCATGGCGGTGAAGGCGAACCCGTAGTCCCGGAACAGATTGCACGCATGATGCTTATCCTGCAAAAACAAGGTTGTCACAATATTAACTTTGTCAGCCCAAGCCATGTTGTTCCCCAGATTCTTGCGGCTGTCGGCGTGGCGATAGAGAACGGCCTGTCAGTTCCGCTTGTCTATAACACCAGCGCATATGACAAGGTCGAGACACTGAAATTGCTGGAAGGCGTGGTGGATATCTACATGCCTGATTTCAAATTTCAGGATCCTGAAATTGCCGAAAGCACGTGTAAAGCAAAAGACTACCCTGAATATGCACAAAATGCCCTGGTTGAAATGCACCGCCAGGTCGGCGACCTGATAACTGATCCGCTAATGGATGAGTCCGGAATCGCTCAAAGGGGCCTTATCATCAGACACCTTGTTCTCCCGAACCGGCTCGCCGGAACACGGGAAGCAATGACATTCATTGCCGAAAAAGTTTCCATAGACAGTTATGTAAATATCATGCCCCAGTATCGACCATGCGGCCTCGCACATGAAACAAAGGGGATGAACCGGGCAATCACGGAAGAAGAATTTGAAACAGCTGTCAGGGAAGCATCGTCAGCCGGTATCCATAGATTTGACAACAGGGAATTCCGGGGACAGTATATCTATTTCGACAGGAAGTGCCTCGAATAAAACAAAAGCAGTGGTGAAATAGATATACTGTCCCCGGAAAACTGTCCCCGGAAAACATTATATTTTGGCGAAATTTTGGATTGCTATGAAACTGAGTAACTGACGGGAGAAGGCCTTGGATTTTTTATATCAGCCACCGTTAAACCTTTACCTCACCGCAGCATTATCAGTAATCTCGATAATCTCAATCGTATTATGCGTCCAGAGATTTAGAACGGCATATCATGACCCGGAAGAATACTCATGCGCTACCTGGTTTATAAAAGGCATACGCAGTTTGCTAATCTCCTTAACAGCAGGAGCATGGGCTGCCGGTTTATTTTGGAACCAGCGCTGGCTTTTCATAATAGGTCTGGTCATTATTTGCCAAGAACTTTGGGAAGGGGCTATTTTGAGTTCCCTTTTACGAAAGGGCATAAAAATAGATAAGGGTGAGTAAGTCTTGCCTATTCCTTAGCAATCTTCTTCCACAGTTCAGCAGTTTCTTTTTGTGCTTCAGTGATTTGAGCTGACGTCATTTTAGATTCGATAATAGAGATATTATGTTTTGCTTTTTCGTCCCCCTGTGCGGATGCCAGGCTAAACCAAATATACGCTTTTTTATAATTATTTTGTATGCCTTTACCATTTGCATACATGTTACCTAAGGTATACTGAGCCTCGGCAAGTCCTTGTTTAGCAGCCTTTATATACCATTTAACAGCTTTAGCATAGTTTTGTGGT
This sequence comes from Deltaproteobacteria bacterium, assembly GCA_019307665.1. GTDB lineage: Bacteria > Desulfobacterota > Desulfobacteria > Desulfobacterales > SURF-7 > JAFDJC01. The sequence continues at coordinate 23,667 of JAFDJC010000002.1, forward strand.
ACTCCTTCACCATTTTCATACATGATGCCTAAGTTATACTGGGCAAAACGACCTCCATGTCCAGCAGCTTTTGTAAACCATTTAAAAGCCTCAGCATAGTTTTGTGGCACGCTGTCGCCTTTGCGATACATAAAGCCTACGACGGATTGAGCCTTCACATCTCCCTGTTTAGCTTTTTCTAAAAGCCCTTCTAAATCTATGCCTTCAGAAAAAGCAGCACCGGTAAAAACTAAAATACAAGAAAACAATAACACCAAGTGTAAAAATGATTTTTTAATCATAACTTCTCCACTGTCTGTCTATTTGTAGTGAATTTAATTTGAAAGTTCTTGTAATAAAAGCATATATCAGTCAGGGCAGATATCGCAAGGAGTTTTTTTGAGATTCCCGCCACGTAATTCCAGGCGTACAAGCAAAGTGTATAAGAGGCGGGATTAAGGTTTCCAGTTGTTTATTCCCTTTTTTCCTGTTTCTGCTATTACAATTAACTGACACATCGTTACCAAGCAATAAAATAATGAGTGGCGGTGTCGCGATTGATATGATAAAAGAAATTAAACACGAAATATTATTGAAAGTTAAATGAGGGATCATGACAATTAGAAAATTTGCTTTATTGCTGGTTTTTCTGTCGCTGCTGTTTGGGTGCTCTACATATCCTCATCGAGCTTTGCTAAAAACGATTAAGCCTGGAATAACCAGAGCGCAGCTGGGTGATAAACTGGGTGATCCTGAAAAAACAAAAGCCATTGGACGGCATTATTGGGTGAAGTATTATCTTGCCGATGATGCTGCGGTTTGCACAGCACACTATTTTATTTTTAATAGTGAGAGCAGGCTAGTTAAGTGGGAAGAAGATAAAAAAGACGAAATAGTAGATAAAAATGATGTTCTTATGCATATTTTCAAACCCTTTTTCATTCCCTGAAACCTTCTTATTCAAAATAATCTAAATACGCTTCGGGTATTTGTGTTTTATCCACCTGGAAAAGTTCGATCAATACGTCGTCAGGAGCCGGAACCATAATATACTTCCAAAATCCCAGGTCCGTAATTTCCTTTTGAAGAGAAACGCCTTTAGATTTCATTTGATCTACCACTTTGTCTATGTCATCAGTCTGGATTCCAAAATGATGTATGCTCCCTCTCCCGGGATTTTTAGGTGCCTGGTCATAGAAGTGGATCCTTCCGGTCCCGACTCTCATGAACACGTTTCGCGCACCTGCCAGCTCCGCATCAAGCACGATCCTTCCGTAAAAAAATTCTTTGTAAAACCTGATACTCTCATCAATATCCGACGCAAAAATATGAACGTGATGCATATGACTGTTCATGATGTTTCCTTTAGCTTTACTTCAATGATTTCAGATGTTTTCGATATTATCATGGCTGTCGCTCATCACTGCAACAATCATGGTTTACTCCTTTTTTACTATATTTAGATAAAAATGTAATACCTGTCAATGTTGCGGTGTCCCCTGATTCAAATTCTCTTGATATATTCTCATAATTATGGGAATCTCTTTTTTTCGGATCAAAAAATTGTTGCGGAACTTTGCAATGAAACAAAATTTTATTTTGATATTAATAATAGTTGAGGCAAAGGAGGTCTGTCCATGAAAAAAGTTTTTCCGGCTGCGATAACCGGCTTAATGATGATCTGGATTGTTTTTGCGGGATGCGCTTCTGTAAGGGTTGACAGGGTTGAAACAGATAAAATAATAGATCTCAGCGGCAAATGGAACGATACGGACTCAAGGCTTGTTTCCGAAGAGATGATAAAAGATGTTTTAAACAGGCCCTGGCACAAAAAGTTTGTAAGCAAACATAGCGGAAACCTTCCGACTGTAATCGTGGGAACTGTGCGTAATCGAAGTCACGAACACATCAATGTAAACACCTTTGTAAAAGATCTTGAAAGGGCCTTGATCAATTCTGGTGAAGTAAGTTTTGTTGCAGACCGGATCCAGAGGGAAGAGCTAAGGGAAGAACTGAAGCAGCAATCTACTCACTCTTCGGAAGATACGGCAAAAGCGCCTGGCGAGGAAATCGGTGCGGATTTTATGCTGAAGGGAGAAATAAACACCATAAGGGACAAGCTTGAGGGTGAAGAAGTGATGTTTTATCAAATCAACCTGGAGCTTATTGATATTGAAACTCACCGGATGGTCTGGATCGGTGAAAAGAAGATAAAAAAATTCATCGAACGGGATAGTTTCGGAATATAATCTTGCCGGAACATTTGAACTTATTAAAAACATTAAGCTGTATGATTAAAAAGCTCATTATTATAGCTGTTGCCTTTTTCCTCTGCTCCTGTTCCATGCAGCAGCATTATTCAAAGATAGATACAATAATTAAGTCCGGCGAGTGTGATCGCGCTGTTGATTTAATGGCTGAGAGCAAAAGCAGCTATGGAAATAATGCCAGGCTCATTTTTCTCATGGATTCTGCTATGGTTCATCTGGAATGTGGCAATTACGACCAGGCAAACAAATTTTTCCATGAAGCTGAAGCGCTTGGAGAAAAGCTGTGGACAGAAAGCTTGAGCCGACATGCAATATCATTTGTTTCCAATGATCTTGTTCTTCCATATGCCGGAGAAGATTTTGAAAGAGCGCTCATTAACCTTTTTTCCGCTTTATGCTATCTCAGGGTAGGTGAATACGATGAAGCTCTTGTAGAGTGCAGAAGGCTTGACACCTTGCTTTCCGGGTACAACACGGAATACAATGACAAAAATATATACAAGGAAGATGCTTTTGGAAGATATATAAGCGGCCTAATTCATGAAGCAGCAGGAGAGCTGGATGATGCGTATATAGATTATTATAATGCTTTCATGGTTTACTCAAAAGATTACACAACTTCATATAATACCAGCCCTCCTTCTTTTCTTGCGGAAGATCTGCTAAGAACAGCTGATAAGGTTGACAGATTTGATGAGGCGAAACGCCTTGTACCGAACTATTTGACTAAAAAATATCGGCCTGAGGCCTTACCAAAAAATACCGGCAAGGTTGTTTTAATTCATCTAAACGGTAAATCACCTGTAAAAAAAGAAAATAAAATTGTTGTGCCCACCCCTTCCGGCCCCATCGGAATTGCATTCCCGAAATATGTTGTAAATACTCCCGAATGCAGGAGCAGCCGACTTATACTGAAATCAGGGTCGAAAACCTTTAAAGTGAATTCAGAAATTGCGCAGAATATTAATAGCATAGCTGTAAAAAGCCTGGATGACCGCAAAGTAAGGGTGATCGCAAAAACAATCGCCAGGGCCGTGGCAAAACAGCTGGCCATAAAAACGATAAGTGCAGCGGCTACTGACAAGCACGACAAAAGCAACAGGCGTCTTGTTGAGTTTTTTTTAAATACAGCCAACACGCTTCTGCTTGAAAGAGCTGATACCAGAACATGGCGAACGCTCCCCGGAGAAATTTATATCTGTCGCATTTTTGTACCGGAAGGAGATTATACCGCGTATATAAAAAAGTGTGGCGGAACACCGGCAAAAATAGAACAGGTTCGTATTAAAGCAGGTGAAACTAGATTTCTGCTGTTCAATTCAATTTATTAGTACCTTAGAAATTATCCGGCTCGGCTGGGTTAAGTTGGTTTTTTCCAAAGGAGATAACATGGTCGAAAGGTGTCTGTTGTTTATTATGGTTTTTTTCGTTTCCCTATTTTGCACAATAGGTTGCGCAACCTCGGATTCTGATGTTGCTGAACCCAAAAAAACTATTGATTTTTCCTCTGAACGCTATCTCACCGCAACCGGAATTGGTCAAACTGATGCGGAAGCCAGAAGAATGGCAAAGGCTGAAATGTCTGCAATCTTTGAATCAAAAATTGAAAGCCAAATAGATTCCAGTGTCAAATTGATTACCGATTTGGAAGAAAACGAAGATGTAAAGAAAAAGACAGAAGCAAATATTAAAATAAAATCAAGCGTTCAACTGCAGGGAGTAGAAATAAAACAAAACTGGTATGATGAAAAAAGCCGTTTGTACTATGCTAAGGCTGTACTCGATAAATACATGGCTCGTGAACAGTGGAGTGACAGATTAACTAATCTGGAAAGTGATGTTGATGCTAAATTTGAACGTCTCGCAAAAACAAAAAGCCTTCTTCTTAGACTTGAGTCTTTAAAAAGACTTTATAACCTTATGATTGAAAAAGAAACAATAATAAACAGGTTAAGGGTTATAGGGTTTCCTGCTATAAGTTTGCCTGAATACAATGCTGGTTCCACAATGGAAATGGTAATGGATATCAAGACAAAAATGCTGATTCATATTGATGTTAACGGGCATCAGGCCAAGGAAGTTGTTGGAAAAATCTCGGAAAGCCTTACCGAAAAAGGATATAAACTAACACCCTCCAAACAAAATGCAGATGTTCTGATCACAGGTACTGTAAAAACCGAACCGGTCATACTCGATAATGCCGAATGGGAATTCTCAAGGGCAACCGTCTCAATAACTGTCAGTGACCAGCCATCCAACAGTGAAGTGATAAAAATCAATAAAAATGTTCGAAAAGGGCATATAAACTATTCCGAAGCTTCAAGGAAAGCGGCTATTTCTGCCGCCCAAAAGGTTTCTGAAGAAATTGTTGAATATTTCGGAATTTAACAATATGGCTTTAAGTCGTATTAAAAAGGCAGGGATATCGTCCCTGCCTTTTTAATGATTTTACTATTGGCTTAGCTTTTTACTTCTATCTTCTTTGGTGCAACCGCTTCTGTTTTCGGAAGAGTTATCTTCAGCACGCCGTCTTTATAGTTTGCCTCAATTTTATTATTTTCAATTTCTGATGGCAGCCTGAATGATCTGGTGAATGATCCGTAGCAGCTTTCTCGCCTGTGAAAATTTTCACTCTTTTCATCATTTTCTAATTTTTTTTCACCTTTGATTGTCAAAAGGCCTTCTGACAAAGTAATATCAATGTCTTTTTTGTCAATGCCCGGTACTTCAGCCCTTACCAAAAACTCTTTTTCATTTTCTGCAACGTCAATGTTCGGCTCCCATTGTGTATTTTTACTATAAAGTTGAGGAGCCGCAAAACCATCAAGAACACTGTCAAAAAAATTTAATTCAGGCAGATCAAAAAGTCTGTTTGTTCTAAATGTAGGCAGTAAAGTTCTCATGATTCTCCCTCCTTATCTATCTGTTTTACTTAAGCTTTTATTGTTAAGTTTACTTTTTTTCTTTACTTTAAATTAATCATTTCCTGCTACTAGTCAAGCATGTGCAGCAAAAAAAATCAGAAAAGTTTTTTTGCTGCACATTTACTTGACTTGATTATAAATGCCCTTATATTAATAAATTGTTTACCGCTGGGTATGAACTGGAGGGACATCAAACATCTTACCGATCATAAATAAAACCAATACTGAAGCCAATGTGCTTAGTGACCGGGGTTTTTGCTTATTTTCTTCCAGGCTTCCATGACTTTTTCTCTGACTGCCTCCTCGTCAATAAAACTTTCACTTTTTGAATACCTGGAAAGACTGGTTATCTGTATGTATCTCGGAGGAAGAGAATTCATGGCAAGCGCAAAAACATCCTCAATGCATAACGAACAACGACACAATGACACATCGCTTTTTAGCGCTTCTCTTATCATTTTAAGCACAAGGTACTCATTGAAGTTGATCACATCCCGCAAAGAACATCCTTCTATTTCATAGTCCATCTCATCTCTGTTCAATACCTGCATGATACTATTCCTGTTCAGCTTGTTAATAGTGACAATCTCGTAAAAAATCAATTTGGGATGGCAAAGTAAACAGTTTAAGATCAAGGCGTCGCAAATCCCGAGGAATGAGGCGTACTTATCGTACGCCGCAGTGACGAGGGATGCAGCGCAACGCAGATATTGGACTTTTTACAAAGCCATCAATAGTAATACCAAATGGATTTATAGTCTGACATTTCCTCTCCGTCGGCTTTAAGCCTTTTCAAATAATCGTAAATGGACACATCTGTATAAAGGTAAGTATCTACCAGTGACAGTTTTTTCTCCCATGGGTGGAACTCGTATATACGTCTGCCATCGGGAAGGATTGAAATAACATCATGATGCTGTGAGGCGTCAAGGTAATTTTTCCCCAGTCCCGGCACATTGAAAACAACAGCGTCAGTCCTGACCGTTCCAGGCATGAGACGTGCTTCCTCTTTCTGTTCCTGAAGCAGTCTTGAAATCGGAACCTGATAGTCTTTTGTCTCTTCTTTACCTTTTGTGTTGAATGTATAGTAGGGGATGACACCTATGAGCCTCAAGTGCTGGCGAAGAGAGACCGCTTCAAATTTTTTTGAGTTAAAATATGTGTATACGAGCTGATTATACACTTCCATACCATACCTTCGAAATTTTTGAACTGCTTCCATTGCTTGTGGTGTAATCTCATAAGGATGCTCAAAGTGGGTAATGATGACCATTTCTCTTTTTCCCGGGATATGGAAACGGTTTACAGCCTTGACAATGGTGTCCGTAATTCTTTGTGGCAGGGTGACGGGCGTTCTTGTTCCGATCCGTATCCTTTTGATGTTGGGATTCTTTGCAACCTGCGAAAGAATGTATTCAAGTCTTTTGTTGGAAAGCAGCATCGGATCTCCGCCGGTAATAAGCACCTCATTGATTTCAGGGGTGTTTTCGATCCATTCAATTGCTTTATCAAGCTTGTCCCTGACAAGGACGGCTGAACGAGAGTACGTATCTTCTATCTCCCAGTTTCTCTGGCAGTATACACATATTTGGGGACAGGTTAATATCGGTTTCAGAATAACAATGTTTGGATAGCGACGGGTGACGCCATCGATTGGAGACGTATCATGCTCCAGCATAAAATCCATGAATGACTCGGGCTCATCCTTTTGCTCTTTAAGTTTTTTAACATAGTGCATGCTGGGTATGACCTGCGCCCGTATTGCCGCGTCAGTTTTGCCGTTGGCAGTATTGTCCATCAGAGAAAGGTAATATGGCGTGATACCGAATGCGATTTTGTATTCCGAGGCAAGCTTGACTGCTGCATATTCTTCATCAGTAATCTCAACAAGCTTGCTTAGGGTTTCCGCATCTCGAATTACATTGCCGGCATGCCATTTCCATTTTTCCCACTCCAGATCAGTCGCCTTAAAGTACTTCATGATTCTGGCTTTATTTAGACTTCTCCTTTGAATCGCGTTATCGTCTAAGCCGCATGGGTAACGATCGATCTTTTTCTTTGCCTTTCTGGCCATTCTTGACAGATCCGAAGACCTGTACCTTGCGGCTTTGCGCCCTTTATATTTTAAAAAAGCCGGTATGCTTTCCTGATACACTTCAGTTGTTCCTGTTACACCCTTAACAAGGTGATCTATTTCAGCAAAAAAACCCGGCAAAGGAGTTTCAAGACTCTCCGGATCATCAGAGTGCAGGAGGTCGTTCATATATTTCAGCAAGCTATGCCCTGTAAGTTTTTCGTTTCTTATGGAGCAGAGATTTTTCCAGACCCTGACCACATCATGCATCAGTACCCATTCAAGGGATGGAATGTCCGGGTTGTCTTCAAACAACGTCACAAGCGTATTGCTAATGAATTGTCTGATTCTGTTTCTCTTTTTTTCTAAAGTTGCGCCGGAAATAAAGATTTCCTTAAGTTCAGGCGCGTGGGATAGAATATTAATAAGTTTTTCTCTCTGTTTTTTAATATGCATTTTCATCCATTGTGTTTTATTGGGTTTATAAAATTCCATTATGCCGAAATATTTAAAATATATCAAGGTAAGATATTTTTAAACAAATTCAGATCGTTGTGCAAATCTCGTTTATCTCCAAATATCTCGAGATATTTCTTGATAAATTTATTATCTGTGGTATCAATCTCTTGACACTAAGGATTGATACGATTATTAATCGCAAATAATAAACATTATAAAAGCGGGATATTGACCGATTATGTTACACTCAACCGGCAAAAGAGAGGCTGAGCGAAGATCGGCGACGGTGATGTTTGCAGATATTGTGGGGTTTACAACCATGTCTGAAAAAATGGACCCGGAAGACCTGACAAGCCTCATGAACTCATGTTTTTCAATGATGGAAAATGTGATCGATGGATTTGGCGGTGTTGTGGACAAATTTATCGGAGACTGTGTAATGGCACTCTTCGGGGTTCCATTTGCCGCAGAAAACGCAGCTCAAAGAGCGGTTAATACCGCTATCGAGTTAAAGCGACGCCTGGTGCGATTTAACAATGAACAGGACCTGATTGTTCCCCTCGATATTCATATCGGCATAAATACAGGGGTGGTTGTGGCCGGTGGTGTCGGTGGCAGCAAAAAACGCGATTATACAGTAATGGGAGAAACGGTAAATATTGCTTCCCGACTTGAGTCAGCATCAGTAGCAGGACAGGTACTTGTTGGACCTGACACATACTCCTCAACCCGGCATCTTTTTCGCTTCAAAGAACTCAAAGATCTGCACATTAAAGGCAAGAAGGAAATTGTTCGGATTTACGAACTTTTATCTGCACAAAAAAGCATCTACCGGAAAGCATCCTGCCGGCAGCGTTCAATCTCTTCCCAGGTTGTTGGACGTGACAGCGAAATCGCTTTTATAGAAAACGGGCTAAAAAGCCTTTTTGCCGGCAAGGGTGGTATCATTAATCTGATCGGTGAAGCGGGCTCAGGAAAAACCAGAATTGTTCTAGAACTAAAAAACAAAACAATTATGGAAAACTTTCAGCTTCTGGAAGGGAGTGCTGTGTCCATCGGTAAAAATCTTAGGTATCACCTGTTTATAGATCTTTTACGCCATTTGCTTGGAATAACTGAAGAAGAGACCGAAAGCGCTTCTTTAGGCAAGCTTAGAAAATTACTTGGGCCTCTATTGGCCAAAGATGCAGAAGAGGTGGTGACATTTGCGGCACTTGTAATGGGCATAAAAGTACCGGAACAACTTACCGAAAGGCTAAACGGAATCGAAGGAGAAGCCATTGAAATACTGATTAAAAAAAACATTCGGCACCTGTTGGCCAAACTTTCCAAAAAACGCCCTCTTGTTGTGTTGCTGGAAGATATTCATTGGGCTGATAAAAGCTCGACCGATCTTCTTGAATCGCTTTTGGATCTTGCGGCAACTAAAAAAATTTTTTTTATCAATGTATTTCGTCCCCTCTATTCTGAATTTTGCGACAAGTTAATAAAAAAAGGAAGGGATCTGTGGCCGACTTTGTGCAGTGATATAACCCTTCAACCGCTTTCCAAAAAAGCGTGCAAAATTCTTATCAGCAATCTGTTAGACACAGACCGACTGCTCAGTCATGTCCAAGAAAAAATTCTTAGCGCCGGAAGTGGAAATCCATTTTTTATTGAAGAAATACTCAGATCATTTATTGATTGCGGCGTAATTGTTAGAAAAAACGAATCATTTCAGTTAGCCGGCGGAGTCAACAATGTGACAATACCTCAGAAAGTAAGTGATGTGCTCATGGAACGGATAGACCGGCTGGACAGTCCCACAAGAGATGTTATCAGGGTTGCATCAGTCATTGGAAAAAACTTTTTTTACAGTATTATCAGGGAGGTAATCGACAGCGACAAAGATGTTAAAAAGAGCCTGGAGAAACTAAAAGCGTCTCAGTTTATCACGAAACATTTAAAAAAAGAGGGCGTTGAATACGGCTTCAGCCATGAACTTGCAAGAGAGGCCGCCTACAAGTCAATACTGCGCCAAACCAAAAGGGCGATTCATCTTAAAACAGCTAAAGCAATAGAAACTGTTTTTGCTGAAAGGTTAAGTGAATTTTACGGTATGCTTTCTTATCATTATGGAAAGGCCGGAAATCCTGAGAATGCAGAGGCATATATGCTGAAAGCTGGTGAAGAAGCTTTAAGAACAGGCGCATCAAATGAAGCATTATACTATTACAGAAAGGCGCTCAATATCTACCTAGTTAAATATGGGAATGCTGCTGATCCTGAAAAAAGGGCAACTCTTGAAAAAAACATTGCCTTTAGCCTTTACAGCAAAGGGCAACATGCCGAAGCAGCGGAATACTACAGGGCTCTCCTTAAATACCATGGTCTAACATTGATTGAAAATAAGGCGATCTTCATTGTCGGTTTTCTTTTCTGTTTTTTCGAATTTGTTTTAAATCTGTACCTGCCGTTTATTAAAAAAAGAAAATCTGCCTCGCCAAAAGATATTGAGTTAATAGATCTTTATTATCAAATGCTTATTTCCCTTTCGAGTTTTGATCCAAAAAAATTTTTCATGGAAGCGTTTTATTTTTCAAGATTACTTTCAAAATATGATCTTGCAACATTTAAGGGCGGGGCCGGAATGTTTGCAAGCATAGGCATGGCCCTGTCATGGTCTGCTGTGTCATTTACGCTCAGCAAGAAGATACTCGAATTTGTCATGGGGAGTGTTAGAAAGGATGATGCGCGGTCTCTGTTATACTTTGAGGCTGCTGATTTAATGCGCTGCTATTATACAGGCGCCTGGAAAAAAGGGTATGACAAACACCTGGTGGAGCGTGGGTTAAACATAGGAGAAATAATGCACATTGCAGTATATATATCATTTCACGGCCGCATTATGATCGAGCAGGGACATTACGAGATGGCAAAAAAATTGGTTTTAAAACTTGCTTATGTCGGAAATGCTTATTCCCATGACTTTGCGCGAGCTTTGAAATATTACCTGAACACTATACTTTTACTCAAATACCGCAAGCTCCATGCTGCCCTTATTGAAGCGCAAGAGGGTATCGTTTTTATGTTAAAAAAAGACTTTAAGCAGCTTGTTGTTGTCCAGTATTCCTGCAAGGCGAAAATACATACACTTTTAAAGAACAGTCGGGCTGCAAAAAGGTCAATTGATGAGGCTGGATTGATTAAATCGAATGTTAGGCTGCTTCCCCCATATTTGGGCAATTATTTTCTTGGAAAATCCTGCTGTGAATTATCATTGCTGGAAGAAATGATTACAACAGGGAAAAAAACAAAAGAGCTCGGAAAAATGACACGTGTTTCATTAAGAAATATGATGAAAAGGGCCGGGTCTATGGCTTGTGACAGAACCGAAGCCTTTCGCTTAATGGGTTGTTATTACGGGTTGATCGGAAGAAATAAGAAATCCTTGAAGTGGCTGCAAAAAAGCGTGCAGGAGGGAAAAACATTGGGCGCAAGACCCGAACTGGCACGCGCTTACATGCATTTAGGCTTATATTTATTAAAAAGCCCGATAAAAAAGTTCCAAGATAACGACACTTTGGTTAAAAAATATTTAGGAAAAGCTCAATGCTTATTAAGGGAAATGAATCTTGAATGGGATATGGCTGAACTAAAGAAAAGGGAGATATTGTTAAAAAACAGGAGCGCTTAGGTAAAGTTATCACTGAATCGGACTGACCGCCTTTTTCCTTCTGTTTGTTTGCTAATATAGTCTTAATTCGCTTAAACAAGTTGCACTCTCTTTAAGGGTGTTCCTTTTTTATGCGTCTGTTTCTGTTTTATCGACAGGAACCGGAATCTTTAAAACTTCAATGCCCTCTTCTTTTAACATCTTTTCTTCTTTGTCAGTGCTTACTCCTCTTATGTTTCTCGGTTCGGAAACACCGTAATGGATCTTTAATGCTTCCCGGGTAAAATCCGCACCTACATTATCAAAGTTATTTTCTATAAAATCATATACTTTTCTGCTAAGTTCTTTTAGCTCCAGCATATTATCCGTTCCTGCCGAACAGACTGAGTTCCCGGATGACTTCACCATGCTAAAACTGGAAAGGATTTTCACTACATTTTTATCGTTGCAAACAGGGCACACAACCAGACCCTTTTTTTTCTGGTCCTTAAATGCGTCGTCGTTTTTAAACCATCCTTCAAAAACATGTTCATTTTTACATTGTAGGTCAAATGCTATCATCTAAAACAATCCTTACCAAAAAAATGCTAATTGTGCGCTAATAAAAACGTTTTTTGTTCTTATAGCAATACCACATTATCCATTTATAAAAAAGATTTTCTTTAAGATCAAATGCCCTTAACACAACAATCTATATTTTTCATTGAAAATTTAACCCGTTTGTGACAAATGCTATTAATATTATTATTTTAAATGGAGCGCTATACTGATGAAGAAAACCTATTGTTACGCATTGTTGTTTTTCTTTTTTCTGGTTTCAACGGCCAATGCTGAAACCATGTATGTCAGTAATATTATCAAGATAACCCTCAGGACAGGGCCGGGCACAGATCACAGGGTAGTCAAAATGCTTGAGTCCGGACAGAAAGTTGAAGTGCTTTACCAGGAAGAGGATTGGTCTCAAGTGCGCTTGCTGGACGGTAAAGACGGGTGGCTTTTAACCCGATTTATCTCTCCTGAAAAACCGAGCGGCATGCTTCTGAAAAGCCTGACAGGCGAACACAACGTGTTACTTAAAGAAACAAACTCTGTTCGTGAAGAAAATTCAAAGTTAAAAAAAGAAAATAACCGCCTTTCTGTTGAGTTTGAAAGCACCAAAAAAAACCTGGACAAAATTACTGACGAATACAATGCACTGAAAAAAGAATCAGCCGATTTTCTTGGCCTTAAATCAAAGTATCAAAAAGTGAAAACAAACCTTACGCAGCAGACTGAAAAAGCAATTGATATGGAAAAACAGCTGATCCAAAATAACATTAAATTTTTTCTCCTCGGTTCAGGTGTTCTGCTGATAGGTTTTGTTATCGGGTTTAGCACAAAAAGGCAGCGCAGGCGATCATCGCTATTATAGTGAGCTTTTTCTCCACATTAAAAAGGCATTAAAGTATGGAACTTGTCTCAGATTTTCTTGTCATCGGAAGCGGTATTGCCGGCCTTTCTTTTGCTCTTAAAACAGCAAATTTCGGCACTGTTACAATTGTAACAAAAAAAGAGGCTGCTGACAGCAACACAAACCATGCTCAGGGGGGTATTGCCTCTGTTTTCAGCGACCAGGATTCTTTTGATCTTCATATTAAGGACACTCTCGAAGCAGGTGACGGCATCTGCAACCGAGAAGTTGTCGAGACCGTTGTAAAAGATGGTCCGGTCAGAATTAAAGAACTAATCAAGCTTGGAGTTGAATTTAATAAAAAGAGTTGTTCATCAACATCAAAGGATGTTGAAATGGGCCTCGATCTGAGCCAGGAAGGCGGACACTCAAGAAAACGTATTGTTCACTCTCAAGATATGACCGGAAAAGAGGTGGAAAAAACACTTCTTGGTCTTGCGAGAAGCCATAACAATATCCGGATACTTGAAAATCATATTGCCATCGACCTTATTACCCGTTCAACTCGAATTAAAAGAGGTGCGGTGACCGCCACCCATGAGGATTATTGCTGCGGGGCATACGTGCTTGACACCAAGGCCGGTAGAGTTAAAACATTTTGTTCTAAGATAACTCTTCTGTCCAGCGGCGGCGCCGGCAAAGTCTACCTGTATACAAGCAACCCGGACATTGCTACAGGAGACGGAATAGCGATGGGATACAGGGCGGGAACATCTGTCGCAAATCTCGAATTTGTTCAGTTTCATCCAACATGCCTTTATCATCCTGATGCTAAAAATTTTTTAATCTCCGAAGCTGTCAGGGGGGAAGGGGGTTGCCTGATAGATTTTACAGGAAAACCCTTCATGGAAAAATACAGTGATCAAAAAGACCTGGCTTGCAGAGACATCGTTGCCCGTGCAATAGATACGGAGCTTAAAAAAAGCGGACAGGACTCCGTATTTCTGGATATTTCTCACAAGCCGTCGGGCTTTATTAAAAACCGTTTTCCCAACCTTTACAAAAACTGTAACAAGTTTGGATTTGATATGACAAAGGACCCTTTGCCGGTCGTTCCTGCCGCCCATTACATGTGTGGCGGCATCGCCACAGATATGCTGGGCAGAACAGACATTAATTGCCTTTTTGCGGTGGGAGAAACAGCCTGCACAGGACTCCATGGGGCTAATCGTCTGGCAAGCAATTCCCTTCTTGAGGCGCTTGTTTATGCCCATAAGGCTGCTCAACAGGCGGTCAAAGATCTCCAGGAATCAGATTTTCCCAAGCCGGCTCTTCCGGCATGGGACGAGGTCGACACAACCAATAGCGACGAGCAGATTGTTGTCACACAAAACTGGGATGAAATCAGACGGTTTATGTGGAATTACGTCGGCATCGTCAGATCCGACAAAAGGCTTGCCAGGGCAAAAAACAGAATCGAACTCATTGCCGGTGAAATCAAGGAGTATTACTGGCACTTCAAAGTCACTGCAGACCTTATTGAGCTCCGCAATCTGGCAACCGTCGCTGAACTCATAATCGAATGTGCCCTGCACAGGAAGGAGAGCCGGGGACTCCATTACAATATTGAGTATCCGGAAAGAAACGATGACAGGTGGAATAAAGATACGGTTATCAGGAGACCGTTTGTTGGATAAAACGCTTTTTGGTTTTGATTTACATAGAAAACAACTCGTTATATTTTTTTTGACAGCCTGTTGCTGTTGGGTGATATCAGGATGTGCTTTGCTTGGTTTAAAGCCACCAAGAGTAGATGGCTCGGCTCTCACCAAGGTCTCACCTTTTCAAGATCCTGAATTTTCAGATGATATGGGTTTTGACGGGTTGCAAGACTCTGCCTTGCAAAGTATTGCGTATCTTAACAAAATTCCACATGACACTGTTTTCTGGTTCGGTTCCGACGCTGTTACCGCTTATCACATGAAAAAATCGCTTGAACACTTCCTGGCATTCATAGAAAAAAATCCAACTGTTTCTGATTTAAACAATTTTATTAAAACAGATTATATTGTCTATGTTTCAAAAGGCGGCGAAGATTCCGGAGATGTCCTGTTTACAGGATATTATGAACCCGAGCTGCAAGGGAGCCTTCAAAAAACCGAGGAATACAGATATCCTGTCTATTCTTTACCTGATGATATTGCTTTTGTGGAGCTGTCCCTTTTTGGCCCGGAATTTGAGGGGCGGCAAAGGATAGTCGGTAGATATACGGACAACCAAAAAGTTGTTCCGTATTATGAAAGGGGTGAAATCTCAAAGAACAGCCTTGGCGGGCATTCTGTCCCTATTGCATGGGTAAAGGACAGGGTCGACCTCTTTTTTCTCGAAATTCAGGGGTCAGGGAAAATATGTCTTAACAGCGGCGGGTGCCTCAATGTTCATTATCATGCCTCAAATGGACAGCCTTACAGCAGCATCGGCGCTCTTTTAATAAACCAGCAAAAAATCCCCCGGGAAGAAATGTCCATGCAAAGAATCCGTGAACACCTTAAAAACCACCCCCTAGAAACAGATGAGATACTGAACCACAATAAAAGCGTCATTTTTTTCAGGATTGAAGAAGATGGGCCCTATGGCTGTCTTAGTGTTAAGCTGACGCCTGGGAGATCCATAGCTCTTCAAAAAAGAATTTTTCCAGCAGCGAGCCTCGCTTTTATTGAGACTTCAAAGCCGCTTGTTGATGGCGAGGGCAATATAATATCGTGGAAAAATTTCAGCAGATTTGTGTTGAACCAGGACACGGGAGGTGCCATCCGGGGACCGGGGCGAGCCGATATCTTCTGGGGAAACGGGCCTTATGCTGAAATCGCAGCGGGACACATGCAACATTATGGGCGGCTCTATTTCCTTGTTTTAAAAGAAGGTCGTTTCAAAAACGAATTGCTTGACAGTTCCCGGCAAAATACGTACTAATATCGACTCTGACTTAACAAACTGTTAAATTCCTACAAGGAGAAACCTATGTTCGGCATCGGAATGCCGGAAATGTTATTAATTCTGGCGATAGCACTGATTGTTATCGGACCTAAAAAGCTCCCGGATCTTGCCAAATACCTTGGCCGTGCCATAGGTGAGTTTAAAAAAGCCGCAAGTGACTTTAAGGAATCGATCGATATTGATAACAATATCAGCGATGTAAAAAATCAACTTGAAGATGTTAAAGACAATATTCGAAGTGCAACCGAATTAAAATCAGATTTAAAATCAGAGCTGCTGGAGAGTAAAGACGACAATTCCGCTGACAACATAACACCGGAGCAGAAAGACTCAAATCAAAATGATGATGTTGAAACCCAAGGGATTAAAAACGATAAGGGATTAAAAAATGGAGAATGAAGATAAAATCCCTTTTACCGCACACCTGGATGAACTTAGAACACGATTAATACGCTGTTTTATCGCTGTTGGGGTCGGGTTTGTCGCCTCCTATGCCTTTAAGGAAAAACTGTTTGAAATTCTTATAAAACCCTTAACTTCTGTTATGAATCCAGGAGATAAAATTATCTTTACGGGTCTTCCGGAAGCTTTTTTTACATACCTCAAAGTTGCTTTTCTTTCAGGTTTAATGCTGTCTGTTCCGGTTATTCTCTATGAGTTCTGGATGTTTGTAGCTCCGGGTCTTTATAAAAAAGAACGAAAGATGCTGATTCCCATCATTATTCTTTCATCAGTTTTCTTTTTGGGAGGCTCTCTTTTCGGATATTTTATTGTCTTTCCCTTTGGCTTCCGTTTTTTTCTCAGCTTTACAACAGATACAATTCAGGCTCTCCCATCCATGAAAGAATATTTAGGGTTTTCCTCAAAGCTTCTTCTGGCATTCGGCATTGTATTTGAGCTTCCGCTTGTAATAACATTTCTTGCAAGGCTCGGCATTGTAACTGTTGAATTTTTAAAAGCAAATCGAAAATACGCGATCCTTATATTTTTTGCAGGCGCTGCAATTTTGACCCCTCCTGATGTAATAACCCAGACCATGATGGCTGTGCCGCTCATGCTGCTTTATGAAATCAGTATTGTCGGTGCCCGCATCTTCGGCAAAAAAAAACCGGCCCCGGATCCTGCCGAAGCTGATAATGAAGCCTGATCTTTTTAAGGAAGCAAAATAACAGTGGTTTTCATTTCTTTGATTCAGTCTCCGGATTACTATGGATATAACCTTTTCTACCCTTAAATTCGTTGACAGAAGTGCCGACGCCAAGCATGAGGGCGATTCTGCCTAATACGGCGTCCGGTAACAGTCCTCTTAAGATCATCCCTAAATAGAGTGACCTGGGACGAACCACCAGGTGGTGGTTTTTCTTCAGCCCGGCTTCAACCAGACCTTTGGCTATCACATCGTGATTCTTTACAGGCGGCGCAATCAGCCGGCCCACTGCATTCACTTTAAACCCCTCAAACATGCCGGTGACAATGTTTCCCGGGTGGACGGAGGTGAATTTCACACCATTTTTACCGGCGGCCATGACTTCCAGCCGCATCACATCGGTCATCCCCCAGACAGCCCATTTCGACGTGGTGTAAGCAGCCAGGCCGGGCGCGCTTGCGATGGCCACACCGGAAGACACATTCACGATATGGCCCGAGTTTCGCGCCAACATGTCCGGTAAAAATTCATGGATGGCGTAAAACAGGGCGTTCACGTTTACGTCAATCTGTTTTATCGCATCCTCGACGGGCCGCTCCCAAAACATGCCATGTCTCACATAGCCGGCATTATTGATCAGGATATCAACTTGTCCCATGTCTTTTTTTGCCTGGTCCGCCAGTTCATGGACACTCTCTTTGTCTGAAACATCGCACAGGCAGGGAAAGACATTTCCACCCTTCCCTTTTAGTTCTTTTTCAGCCTTATCCAGGTCTTTTTGGCTGAGATCCCAGATTGTGACGTCACATCCTTCACGAACCAGACGCCTGCATGTGGCCAGCCCTATTCCCATGGCGCCGCCGGTAACAATAACTTTTTTTCCAAGTAGTTCCGTCATGAGTTGATCCCCTTTCATACACTGGCTATGAATCTATTTTCAGGATTAACTGGATACCGGCTTAAAGTAGCTTAAAAACTCAAAAGGGTCAGGCTTACTGCCGACTATATCTATCTCACCCGCCGCAAATGATACCAGGAGGTTACGCACTATTCCCACAATTTCTTTCCATACCAGGGAATCAATGGTTACGGTAATATCCGGATCTTTTTGCAACCAGGGGTGAATTTCCGCCACGCCGTTTCTTAGATAAACGCTATACGCCTCTTTGGTATCCGGAAAATTAAAATTCACCTTTTTTTGAATGCTCATCGTTTTTTCCGCACCAAGATTAACCGCCATTGAAGTAAATATGCTTTCT